>CAYZPP010000022.1:0-9234 GCA_964480315.1 uncultured Alphaproteobacteria bacterium
ATAGAAAATGCAAAAAAAATTGCTAAAATTTATGATTCTGAATTTTACGGTTCAGAATATGACACTTTAATCAAAAAGTTTAGACCAGATGTAATTTCAATTTGTACTCCTACTGAATCTCATTTTCAAATTGCAAGTTCTATTTTAAAGCAAAAATTTTTACCTAAAGTTATATTTATTGAAAAACCTGTTTGTCAATCCTCTAATGAGCTAAATAAATTGATCGAGTTAAGTAATTTAACAGATGTCAAATTAATAGCAAATCATACAAGACGTTTTGACTCAAAACATCAAAAAATTAAGCAACTTATAAAATCAAATTTTTTTGGAGATTTAGTTAGAATAGATTGTTTTTTTTATGGTGGATGGAAACACAATGGAATACATCTTGTAGATACCATAAATTATTTATTTGATGATATTTTAGTTATAAAGAGCAGTTCTAATAAAGGACTAATAAAAGAAAATAAGGATTTTGATGTAGATGTAAAATTAAAATTTAATAATAGTATGGGTGAAATATTTTTTAATTCATTTGATGAGGATAATTATCAGATTTTTGAAATGGATATTAAATTTTCTAGATCTAGATTAAGAATTGAAGATTTTGGAAATAGATTTGTTTTTGAAACTAAATATGTTAATGAAATGAAAGAGAATGTCATCATGCTCAATGATATCAATTTAAATGATAATACCCCTCCATTGTGTAATGCAATTTCGTTAATTTATAAATTTCTTGAAACCAGTGATATTAGTATAATAGAAGATTACAGTATAAGGGAAATAGGGAATAGTATGAATTGTATATGGAGTTTAAAACAATAATTTATGATTTTTGAAGATTTATTTAAGACTAGTAAGAATATTAATTCAAAGCTAGCAATCAATGGAGGTAAACCAATCAGGGTCAAACCTTGGAAAGATAATTTCACGACTGGTTATAGAGAAAAAAAAGCACTAAGTCGAGTAATCGATTCTGGATATTTATCCTTATTTGAGGGGTCTCATACTCCTGACCGTCCATTCTCCTTTAAGGGTGGCCCTTGTGTTCAAAAGCTTGAGGACATGTGGTCTGAATATTATAACTGTAAGCATTCTATTTCTATTAATAGTGCTACATCAGGATTGTATATGGCTATTGCTGCTCTAGGAATAGGTTATGGAGATGAAGTAATAGTGTCTCCTTATACAATGACAGCTTGTGCTCTTGCACCATTAATTTATGGAGCAATCCCAGTTTTTGCTGATGTTGAATTGGAAACAGGTTCAATAGATCCTGCTTCTTTTAAAAAATTAATATCTGAGAGGACTAAAGCAATAATCGTTGTTCATCAATTCGGAATACCAGCTGATATGAATAAGATTTTAAAAATTGCCAAAGACCATAATATCAAAGTTATAGAGGACTGTGCACAAGCGCATGGAGCAAAAGTTGAAGATAAATTTGTTGGAACACTAGGAGATATTGGAGTATATAGCTTTAATGTAAATAAAACTATACAAACAGGCGAAGGTGGTATTTGTGTTACTAATGATGACGATCTAGCTTACAGATTACAATTAGTTAGAAATCATGGCGAAGCGGTTGTTGGTCCGGCAGGATATACAAATATTACAAATATTGCAGGTTATAATTATAGATTAACTGAACTCCAAGCAGCTGTTGGTATAGAGCAACTAAAAAGACTAGACCATCTAAATGTAAGAAGATTAGAACTAGTGAATTATCTTTCCGAAAGTCTCAATAAATATGATTTTTTAATTACTCCAAAAGGAAGAGAATATTGTAAAAGTACCTATTATGTTTATCCTCTTCGATTTTTACCTGATATAGCTAAAATTAAGCGATCAAATTTTGTTGACTCAGTAAATGCTGAAGGAATTCAATTATTTCAAGGATATGTTAAACCATTATATAACCAACCCATTTATCAGAATAAACATCTTTTTAAACATGGCTATCCTTTTACTGCGCCAGAGAATAAAGATTGTAAGATGGAGTTTAGCCAAGGAACATCACCCAATGCTGAATTGTTACATTTTGAACAAATGATTATTAGTGAACACATTAGACTTCCAAATAAAGAACAAGATATTAAAGATATTTTACTTGCAATTGAGAAAGTAAGTAGAGCGTTAATTAAATAGTCTGTTAAATAATCATAAAAATCTACTAATAACAAAATTCAATAAGAATTAATAAAGCACTTTACTATAAATGAAAATTTTATTATTGATGAACGAAAACGCATATGCAGGCCGAGAATATGCGTCACAAATGATTAAATCTAATATCGTATTTGATATAGCAACAGTTGGAGATCATCCAAAATTTGATTCATCAGAAGACATAAGGTGTGGAGGACTTTGGAATCCTCCAATAATTGATAATGATTTGTTAAACATTAAAATAAATAATTTTAGTAGTTTAAATTCAAATTTTTTAATTGATTTTTTAAGCAAAAATAAATTTGATATTGGAATTCAAGGTGGTACAGGAATTTTAAAGAAAAATGTAATAAATAAGTTTAAATATGGGGTGTTAAATTTTCACCCAGGTGATTTGCCAGATTACCAAGGTTGTTCTGCACCGGAATGGCAGATATATGAAAATAAAAATGTAATTTCTACTTGTCATTTTATTGATCAGGGAATAGACTCAGGACCAATCTTAGATAAATGCTTGTTAAATGTTTCTTTAAATAATTATTTTGAATTTAGGGCGTCTATTTATCCACAGACATCAATTTTTGTTGTAAACACGATTAAAAAATTTTTGAATGATAGAAATTTTTTAGATAGTTATAAATTACAGAAAAAAGAAAATTTTAATTACAGAAAATACATAGGAAAAGAAAGAATAGAAGAATTAAAAATAAAATTTTTAAAGCAAGAATAACAAAAATTGAAAAAGAGAAGTTTAATCATAACAACTCAGAGTTTTGATGTTGAAGAGATAAATAATAGCTTAGAGTCAAATAATCATCTATGGCTTCAGTTATGGCCAATTTTAGATAGTGAAAACAAATCAAAATTTGAAGTTGTTAACCCCACATCTTACATTTCTAATTCAGATCATAAGATAGTTTCTGATTTTATCACTAATTTATCAAAAAATTGGTGGAAAACTTTTGGTTTTAATAAAATCAGCAAAGAATTTAATATTGATGGATTAACAATATCTCAGATTTTCTCATATGAATTAGAATTAGAATTAACGAAATTACTTTTTAATATTTTAACTATAAATAAAGCTATAAGGGCAAATAAATTTGAAAAGCTAATTTTTTTTCATAGTCAGAATTCGAATTTACATAATTTGTATGAATTTTATAAAAATACATATAATTGTGAAATAAGATTAATATCAGTAAAGTCACCCAAAAAAAAATATCACGACTATTTAAGAAGGGTTTCAATGTTTTTTTTAAAAACAGATCTATATAACAGACTTAAAATTAAGTTTTTTACAAAGAAAACAGCAAAAAATTCAATTATAATTAGCAATTCATATAGATGCTTAAAAAATTTCATATTGGATAAATCTGTACTTAACCAATTTTATATTCTAAATGACATTTTATTTATTGATAAAGATGAAAATAAAAAAACATTATTTAATTCTCTTGACAAGGATAATAGAAGTTTATTATTTGATAATATTTCCATTTATCCTTTCATTTCTATAAAACTCCAATATATCGAAAATAAGTTTCATTCTTTAAATGAATTTTATTTTAAACTAATAAAGCTAGCAAAAATCTGTAAGCCTAAGATTTATATTACAGTAAATATGGCATCATCTATTGAGATAGTTAAGATTTGGGCTTTTAAAAATGCTGGAATCAGATCTGTTCATAGCTCTGAAGGTCTAGGAGTCCCAAATAAATACATTGGTAAAGAGCTTTTTTCAGTTTTACATCCCGAAATCGATATTGAAAGATGGGGGTTTTCAAAGCAATATCTAAATTATTTCGATAACTCATCAGTTAAAATTGTTACAGGTTTTTTTGATATCAAAAAAAAAATTAATTATGAGTTACCAAAGAAGATAATAACTTATTTTCTTTCATCTCCAAATATTTCAACTCAAAGGGCATTCAATGATGATGACATTTTTGAATTAATTGACTCAGTAAAAGATATTGCTAATGCTATCTCATACTTTGATGATTACCAATTAATTATTAAAATTCATCCAGGAGATAAATATTTAAAACCTATTTTGAAATCAATTATTGATCCTAGAATTAATTTTAAAATTATTGGTAATGCTAATAATTTTAATTTAATAAAAAGATCAAAGCTTATAATAGGATATAATACAAGCATGATCTTGGAGTCACTTTTTCATAACAAAAATGTAATTTATTATAATTATACAGGAAGGTCTAACTATACAGACTCCTTTGCTAAGGAACTAAATAGTGATACTGAAAAGGGTACAGTATTAATTGAGGCTAAATCAAAATCCGAACTTATTGAAAAAATAAGATTTCTGATATCTAGCCCAGAAAACAAAATCAAGTGCCATGGCATTGAGGAATTTTTACAAAATGCCGATCAAAACTACGATAGGCAGGTTATGATAAATAATTTATTAAATGAGTAATAAAACATATTTTTCTAATTTTATACAGACATATTCATGGCAATCTCTTTCTGTCTTTTTGAATTTAATTTCAATGGTTGTAGTAATTCCTCTTTTAACTTCTAATCCTGTTATTTATGGAATTTATTCAATATGTATTTCTATGGCGATATATTTAAACTATGCCGATATTGGATTCATAACAGCTTGTTATAAGTACGCTGGAGAAAGTTACATAAAAGAAAAATACGACTTAGAACTTAAGCTATATGGTTTTGCTTCATTTATTATGTTTCTATTTGTTAGTTTAATAGTGGTTATTTTTATTTACTTTTCAATTAATCCATCACAATTAATAAAAGATTTAAGTAGTCAAAGCAATATTAATATAGCTTCAAAACTTTTATTTATTCAAGCTATATTTTCTTATAATATTGTATTGCAAAGATTTTATTATGGAATTTTAAGTGTAAGAATAGAGCAATTTGTATTTGATAGAATAAATATATTAGGGTCTTTTTGTAAGATAATTTCAATATTCTATTTTTTTAACGGAACAAAATATGATATTGTTGGATTTTTTCTTTTCACAAAAATTGTAGAATTAGTGGTTACTTCTATTTGTGCATTAATAGTAAATAAAAAATATAATATTTCATTTATATCTTTTATTAAAGTATTTAAATTTAACAGAGAAATATTTTTGATGACTAAAAAATTAGCTCTTGGTTCTTTGTTTGCAACTGCGATGTGGATCATTTATTATGAATTAGACCTTATTGTTATAGGTAAGCTATTAGGACCATTAGAAGCGTCTTATTTTGCAGCTGCTTTAATTGCAGTTAAGTTTTTTCGAACTTTTGCTTCCATAATTTATGGTCCATTTGCGCATAGATATAATCACTATTATGGAGGTAATGATTTGGATGGTTTAAAAAAATTAGTATTAGATGTTATTAAACTTTCAATGCCATTAGTAGTTCTTTCATCTATAATTGTTATCCTATATGGAGATATAATAATATTAACTTGGTTAGGGGAAGAATATATAAAATCAACGTTTTTATTAAGGCTATTAACTTTTAATTTTTTGTTGTCATTTATAATAATTCCATCTTCAAATATATTATTAGTAACAGAAAAAATTATGAAAATTTATTTAATTAATGTAGCTCTAGCTATTTCTTATTGGCTAGGCATATTCTTATTAATTAATGAAATTGGAGTTAATTCATTTGCTGTTTCCAAGTTACTTGCTGGTCTTATTTCAGTATTTTTTTACTTAATCTTTTTATTAAAATATTTAAAGGTTAGTTTTTTAGATTTCTATAAACAAACAATTTTTAAGCTAACTTTACCAATTGTTTTTTTATTGTTAACAAGGATTTTATTTTATAATCATTTAATAAATTTATCTTTAATTACTTTAATTTTGTTCTTAATTGTAAGTTTATTAATTAGTTTGTCCGTACTTTATTTAATATCAAATTATTACAAAAGTCAGTTAAATCATTTTTGGCTGAAAATTTTAAAATAAATAAAGGAAATATTAGTATTGGTTCATGGATAAGTTTATTTAGAAATTATAATATCATGCTTTATTGTTTTTACTTCACATCAAAATATTACAAGGATTTAAATTAAATTAAAAAAAAACATATGGAAATATTAGATTGTACAATTAGAGATGGTGGTTATTACACAAATTGGGATTTTGATAAAAATCTCATAAAATCATATTTAAAAAATTTAGATAAACTACCTGTGGATTATTTAGAAGTTGGATATAGGAGTGCATCTTTAACTGGCTACTATGGAGAATATTTTTATTGCACTATTGATACTATTAATTTTCTCAGTTCCAATAGCAATAAAAAATTAGTAATAATTCTAGATGAAAAAAATTTCAATATAGATCTCATTAATGATTTATTAGATCCTTGTAAAGGTAAAATTGACATGATCAGAATGGCAATTGATCCACAAAACTTTCACAGAGCAGTTAAAAAAGCAAAAATAATTAAACTTAAAGGTTTTAAAATAGCATTTAATTTAATGTATATGTCTAAATGGGATCGTTATCCTGGATTGATAGAAAGTTTTAACGAGCTTAATGATCTTGTTGATTACCTTTACTTAGTTGATTCATATGGCGGAGTTTATCCAAATGATGTCAGAGATATTATAGGCAAGGTGCGTAAATCAACAAATGTTAAAATAGGTTTTCATGGTCATAATAACCTTGAAATGGCTTTAGCTAATTCTCTAGTAGCAATTGAATCCGGTATAGATATACTTGATTCAACATTAACAGGTATGGGCAGAGGCGCAGGTAATTTGAAAACAGAATTATTATTGACGACTCTTAATACTAAATATGGATTAGATGTCGATTATGATGCTTTAAGTGATATTACTGGTAAATTCCAAGACCTACAAGAAGAATATAAATGGGGCACATCTCTTCCTTACATGATATCTGGTTCTAATTCTTTACCTCAGAACAAAGTAATGGATTGGATATCCAAAAATTATTATTCTATAAACAGTATTACTAGGGCTTTGTCTAAATCAATCCCTAATAAAAACAAGGATAATAGCTATGAATTCTTTAAATCAGATTTAACTTTTGATACAGTTGTTATTATTGGAGGTGGTTCTAGTATAAATAAACATCATCAGTCCATACTAAAGTATTTAAATTTAAATAATGATAAATTAGCATTAATTCATGCTTCTAGTAAAAATGCTAAGTATTTTGAAGATTTGAAAATCGAACAGTTCTTTTGTTTAGTTGGAAACGAAGGAATAAGATTGGAAGATGTTTTTGAAGATTTAAGACAGTTTGATGGTAAATGTATTTTACCTCCTAGTCCTCGTAATATGGGAACTTATGTTCCCAAGTTGGTAATAAATAAAACTTATGAACTAGATCAAATAACCTTCACTAATTTAAATACTGAATCACATACATCTATAGCTTTACAAACATCTCTAAACCTGGGAGCTAAAACAATTTATTTATTAGGTTATGATGGTTATGAACCTGGTTTAATTTCTGATAAATTTCAAGAGTTATTTATTGAGAACTCCAAGCTTTTTAACGATATCCCTGAAAATATTGATTGTATTTCTTTAACACCTACTAAATATAATGGAGTAAAAAAATCTAGTATCTATAAATTGATTAAATAAAATGAGAAAATATATTTTAGTCATACCCGCTCGTTACGAATCTAGTCGTTTTCCTGGAAAACCACTCACTGATATTTTAGGGAAGCCAATGATACAATGGGTTTATGAAAGGTGTCTTAAAGCTGTTAAAAATGAGTTTATTTATATTGCTACTGATGATTCTAGAATTAAATTGATATGTGAAAATTTTGGAGCAAATGTAGTCATGACCTCAAAAGACTGCTTAACTGGAACAGATAGAGTTTCAGAAGTTGCTTCAAAAATTCAAGCAGAATACTATATTAATGTTCAAGGTGACGAGCCATTATTTAATCCTCTAGATATTACAACTGTGATTGAAAACATTAATTTATATAAAGGTGAAATAATTAATGGTTACTGTGATATTGAATCAGAGGATGATTTTTTAAGTTTATCAATCCCAAAAGTTGTATTTAGACCGGATAAAAGATTATTGTATATGTCCCGTAATTCCATTCCGGGAAATAAAAAAAATAAATTTAATTTTGGATTTCGTCAGGTTTGTATTTATGCATTTCCATCAATTTCATTAACTAAATTTAGAAAGCAGACAAATAAAACACCCCTTGAAGGTGAGGAGGATATAGAGATATTAAGATTCTTAGAATTAGGATTTGAAGTAAGAATGTTAAAACTTTCAAATGATTCGATTGCAGTAGATAACCCAATTGATGTAAATAAAGTTATTAAAAAAATAAAGAATGAAACCAGAAAATTTTAAAATAATACTTTGGGACTTCGATGGAGTTATCATTGAATCTAATTCAGTTCGAGAAGCTGGATTTAGAGAAGTTTTAAAGTCATTTCCTAATGACCAAATCGAAGCTTTAATTGATTATCACAATTTGAATGGCGGATTATCAAGATATGTTAAATTCAGATATTTTTATGAGCATATTAGAAAAGAAACTATAACATCAAAAGAAGTTGACGAATTAGCATTTCATTTTAGTGAAATAATGATGAAGCTTTTAATTAATCCGGATCTTTTAATAACTCCTGTTATAAATTTTTTACATGATCAATTTAATACCGGGAAAATTATGCATATCGTATCTGGATCTGACCAAATTGAATTACGAGAACTTTGTAAATCTTTATCTATTGACAGTTTATTTCATTCAATTAATGGTTCACCAACACATAAATCAAAATTAGTTAGAACTATAATTGAATCAAATAAGTATGATAAGTCTAATTACTGTCTTATAGGAGATTCCATTAATGATTTTGATGCAGCTATGGATAATGATATAACTTTTTTTGGCTATAATAATATTAACTTAATGGATAAAGGAAGTTACTTTATACCATCAATATAATCTGTAAGATAAATGATAGATTTAACTTTTAATAACAATTTTAACTTTGGTCCTGGAGAACCTAATTTAAATAAAGATTTTAGAATAATTCTATCCTCCAAA
>CAYZPP010000023.1:0-9032 GCA_964480315.1 uncultured Alphaproteobacteria bacterium
AATGTTTAATAGAATTTTGACTAAAATTTATACTATTATGCAAAAAATATTTTTGTTTCTTGGTGCAAAAAAATATAATAATATTATTTTAGAAGCTCATATTAATTAAATTTCACAATATAAATACAGTAAATTTGTTCCTGTAAATACTTGTGATAATTAAACTAAAGAATGTTAGAAACTCAAAAAAAAAAAATAGATGATGATATAAAAATTATAATTGATTACGTGTTAGATGCAACTCGTGAAAAAGTATTATCAATTATTTTATATGGGAGTTATGGTAGAGATGAAGGAGCTTTTTATGCAGACCAAAAAGGTGTTATCCACACTTATAATGATTATGATTTAATTCTTGTTGTAGATGATTATATAGAATCAATAAAACTTAATCAGATAGCTCATTCGCTAGAAGAGAAACTGGATGTTAAATGGATTGACATTTCTCAAAAAAAGAAAAGTAAATTAAAGAATTTAAAATTAACAATATTTAATTATGATTTAAAATATGGAAGCCGTATTATTTATGGAGAAAAAGAGATTCTTAATAATGTGCCAAAATTCAAAAACAATGAAATTTCATTAAAAGAGGTAGAAACATTATATTTTACTAGGATTTGGGCTTTTTTAGGATCTTTAACTCATGATGGGTTCAAAAGAAAATTAAATAGAAATGAATCTAGATTTTTTAGATATCAAATGGCGAAAGCAATTTTAGCTGTGGTAGATGTTTTGTTATTACAACAAGGAAAGTATCAGACAAGTTATAGAAAAAGAGTTCAAATAATAAATGAAATTTACAATAAAGATTCCAATATAGTTAAATGGTCTAACTGGGCTATTAGTGAAAAATGCAACCCTAGAGACGATGTAATGAGTATTAATGAACTCAAAGAAATGTATATAAATATTGCTTCTTTTTTTGTTCAAGAAATGTATATTGGATTAGCTATTTATTATAAGAGAGAAATAAAAAGTGCTTTAGATATTGAAAATGCGTTATTGCGCTCTGGTTCTGATTGGTTTGTGTTTATAAAAACTGTTGTAAAAACTAGAAGTTTAAGCCATCTAAAAAGAACTAAAATAAAATTGGCACAAGCTTATTTATTAGATTTTTTTATTATGGAAGGAGCGGATAAAGCAAGATCAAAAGAGAAAGTCATCAATTTATTAAAAGGGTTTGATGCATCAATTAATAAAAATAATTTTGATTGGCATAAATTGCGTTTGATGGTTTCACAATTAAGAATGAAAATATGAGAGTAGTTTTTATTTTATTAGATGCCTTTAAACAAGAGTATATTTCAGAGATGAATACACCTTTTCTGTATAGTAAATCTGGAGAAGGAAAACACATTAAAAAGCTTATCCCGAGCGCTGGGTTTTGTGAAAGAACAGAAATATTTTTTGGACTTAAACCTAAGCAATCAGGGTTTTTTACTGCGATTGGTTTTAATCCAAATAATGGAGCCTATAAAGCATGTTTTTTTTTAAATTTATTTGGATGGATTGAACAAAAATTAAGTTTACTATTTTATTTTTTATGGAAAAACAAGAAAAATAGTTTTGATACATTTTTTCAGAAAATATTGCAGAAAATATATTTTAAGTTTTTCGGTTCTTTTGAAAAAATGAAACCATATAAAATTCCATTGAATTTTTTAAAATATTTTAATTTAACAGAAGATGAATTTGAGTTGAATGAATTAAAGGAAATAAATGGTAATAAATCTCTTTTTGAGATTGTGAAAGAATTAAAAAAGGAAACCTACCTAGGAGCATTTACTTCTTTAGGAAGTGTTTCAAATGGAACTGATGTTGATAGAATAAATTTAGCTGTAGAAGCAAGTAAAAATGAGAAAAACTTATTTATTCCTATTTATATTAATACTGCAGATTTCAATGGTCATCACTTTGGCCCAAACTCAAAAAAGTTAAAAGAAAAAGTAAAAGAATTGGATTCAATTCTTGAAAATTGTATGGAGACATTTTTAGCAAACGATCCAGCAACTAAATTTATTTTTCTTGGAGATCATGGAATGACTGAGGTGAAAAAAGTGGTTGATGTAAAAATGGAACTTTTAGATATTTCTAAAAAATTTAATTTAAAGCTAGAAAAAGATTATATATTTTTTTTAGATTCAACATTATTGAGGTTATGGTTCTTTAATGATAAAACCAGAAATATTTTTAATGAGGAGTTTAAGAAAAATTCTTTTTTTGTAAATAATGGGATAGTGATTGATCATAATCTTGCAAATAAATATGACATTCCTATAGATGATAGAAGATATGGAGATATTGCTTGGTGGGCTAATGAAGAAGTTTTGATATTTCCTGATTTTTTTCATAATGATAAGGCTGTAAAGGGAATGCATGGATATGAACCAAATAAGAAATCAACTTATGGAACTTGTTTTTTTTGGGATAAAAATAGTAGAAATGAAGAAATAGAAGAATTAGAATTGCACCAAATATATAATTTTATAAAAAAAGCATTAATTACAGTATAAGCATAAAGTAAAACGGGATTTTTAATTTTATTTCAAATATTTAAATATAAAAACAATACAATATGAAAAAAATTTATATGGCAGGATCAGGAGGAATGCTAGGCGAAGGGTTTTATAAAGTCTTTAAAGATGAATATTCGATAAAGTGTACAGATAAAGATGTAAATGAAGATTGGCTATCTTTTTTAGACTTTAGAGATTTTGATTCTTATAGGAAAGATGTTTTAGAATTTAAACCAGATTACCTATTTCATCTTGGTGCTTATACTAATTTGGAATTTTGTGAGGAAAATGAAGATGAGACCTATATGACTAATACTTTGGCAGTTGAAAATGCCGTAAGAATTGCAAATGAATTGGATATACCTTTATTATATATTAGTACGGCAGGTATTTTTGATGGTAACCAAGATTTGTATGATGATTGGGATATACCAAATCCATTGGGTGTTTATGCAAGATCAAAATATATGGGCGAGAGATTTGTTTGTGAAAACGCCAAACGATTTTTAGTTTGTAGAGCTGGTTGGATGATGGGTTCAGGTCCAAAGAAGGATAAAAAGTTTATTCAAAAGTTAATGAAACAAATTAAAGAAGGTTCTAAAGAATTATACATTGTAGATGATAAGGACGGTACTCCTACTTATACACATGATTTTGCAAGAACTGTATTGGAACTTATTGGAAAAGAATATTGGGGGCTTTATAATATGGTTTGTGGAGGGCAAACAAGTAGATTTGAAGTTGCTGAATCTTTAGTTGAAATGTTGAATTTACCATATGAAATTAAAATTACCCCAGTTACATCTGATTATTTTAAAGAAGAATATTTTGCTGCAAGGCCTGCTTCAGAAAGGTTGTTGACAAAAAAATTAGATTTACGTAAAGTAAATAAAATGAGAGATTGGAAGGTTTCTTTGAAAGAATATTTGGAGAAATATTATGTAGGGTATTTAAATAAATAGAGTATTTATAATTAACGATGGTTGATAGAAAACTAAATAGTAAACCTCAAATTTCTGTAATAATATGTTGTTATGGAGGAGAAAAAACAATTAAAGCTTGTTTAAACAGCTTATTAAATCAAGATTTGGACAATAGTTCATTTGAAGTTATCATAGTAGATGATGGCTCACAAGATAATTCAGCAGAAATAATTAATAACTTCATAAAAGCTAGATTAACTCATGACCATCCTAATTTTAAATATTTCAGAAAAAAAAATGAAGGATTAAGCATTGCCAGAAATTTTGGGCTTTATAAAAGTTTAGCAGAATTAGTTGTATATATTGATGAAGATGCTATTGCTAACAATAATTATTTAACTACAATAGTTGAATATTTTAAAAATAATATAAATGTTAATTGTTTAGGTGGAGAGATTGATTTATATAATGATGAGAATGAATTTGCAAGTCTAATTCAAGACAGTGTTTTCTCTTTGCATATGAAAAATAAAAATTCTATTATAGGAACAAACATGGCTTTTCGGAAGTCGTTTCTAGTTTTAGTTGGTGGGTTTCAGCCAGAGTTTACATACAGAGGAGATGAAACCGCCTTGTTTAATAAATCTAGAGGCCATATTATAAAAGGTAGATCAAAACAAATGCGTGTTAAGCATATGCAGCCTGCTAATGCTAAAGCATGGTTGAAAACTAGATATGAAAATGGATATTTTTCAATTGCAATAGATTTTTTAATGAAAAAAAAAACAAAACAAATATTTATTAATTTAATCAAAAGTTTATTGGTTGTAATTATTCCTTATTTATTTATTAGCTCTTTTTTCTTTCTCTACTATTCATTAGTGATATTCATTACCATAATATTCTTTTGTTTTCTTATAATCTATCGTAAACTTTTCTTTAATAATTTAATTAAAAATACTTTAAAAGAGTTTTCAATTAATCGAAATGGTAAAACTGAGTTTAGGGAAATAATCATGATTATTTATTTGATTTTTATGGGTCTATATAAATCTGAAATTGGTTATTTAAAAGGTTATTTAAAATTTAAAAAAATTAATTTTAAATAATAAATGATAAATTTATCTATAATAATTCCCGTATACAATGCTGAAAAATATATTTCAAATTGTATTACTAGTTGTCTTAATCAAGACTATGAAAATTATGAAATAATTCTGGTAGATGATGGTTCGACTGACAATAGCTTAATGATAATGGCTGATTTTGAACAATCAAATGATAACATAACTCTAATAACTCAAAAAAACCAAAGACAAGGAGCCGCAAGGAATAATGGTCTAAAAATAGCAAAAGGTGAATATATTTGGTTTGTTGATGCAGATGATTTGATTGCTCACAATTCTATAACCTCTTTAATAAAGGTTGTTTTAAAAACTAATTTAGACATGGTTAGATTTGATGCGGCTAATTGTACTTCATTTGGAGATATTCCTAAAAAGAGATTGTGTGAGCACGAAATAGACAAACTATATTTAGGGCATGAAGTTATATTAGAAAACAAATTTAGTGTGTGTGTGCCATTTTATATTTTTAAAAATAAGTTTTTGAGAGACAATAATTTATATTTCTTAGAAAATATGTTTTACGAAGATATTGAGTTTATGATGCGTGCTTTTGATAAAGTAAAATTATTTAGGTATTTCAACGAAACTTTTTACATAGTTAATTTAATTCCTGAATCTTCTACAAGGTCAAAGGATTTAGTTAGAAAACATGATTATATTAAAGTTATTAAATCTCATATAAGTTATTTAAATAAATCTAATCTTAATTCAGACGTTAAGATTGTATTTTATAAAAATATTGGTATGTGTATGAATAATATGTTATTTGGAACACTCTCTTCAAAGCTAATTTTTAATGATGGTATAGTTAAACTTAATAAAATCAATAATTTAGACGCTTGCTTTAAATATTCTAAATCATATTTATATTCTTTACAATTTTATCTAACAAAATATCCAAAAATATTACGTTTAATAATGTTATTACACAGAAAATTAAAAACAAATATTAACGGTTTGTAACTATTATTAAATAATGTTTGTATATCTATTTTTATTAATTGTGTCTCAATTCCTATCATTTATAAGTGTTAGGTCAAAACAATTTAAAAATATATTTTGGACCCCCCCTTTAATCATATTTTATATTACAATAGTATTTATTGTTGGATTTAGAGATAATGTTGGTGTTGATTTTAACGGTTACAGACAAAACTTCAATCTAAATATTTCAAATAAATATGAACTAGGTTTTAGAGTTGTTTCTGATTATTTCTATAATTTAGGCTTTGAGGATTGGACAATTTTTTTCTTTGCAGCAGCAATAACTTGGTATTATATACTAAAAAGTTTTAAGGTTTTTCCAAAAACTTTACCTTGGGGCTTGTTTTTTATCTTTACAGGAGGTTGGTTTTTCAGTTCTCTTAATGGTATTCGGCAAATTATTGCAGTATCAATTTTTGTTTACGCTTTCAAGTATATACAAGAAAAAAAACTTTTGAAATATTTAGTTTATTTATTGTTTGCATCACTTTTTCATAAAAGTGTTTTGTTAATGATTCCTATTTATTTTTTTATTGAAAAGCTTAATTTTAAATCATTTTTTTGGATAATTTTATACTTAATTTCATACCCCTTAAGCAGTTTTTTAAATTCTTTAGATTTTATTCAGTATATATTTGAATATGTAGAAATAATTTTTTCAGTTTATGAACAAACCAATGAATATACTGCAGAAAGTTTAGAGAAAACATATGATGGAGTATACAATTCTGGACTTGGTTTTTTTCTCAATTTTTTGATTACAGCAACAATTTTATTTTTTTCTCAAAAGCTTGTTAAAGATAAACCAGAATATACTTCTTATTTCAATATGTATTATATATGGGCATTGATATTTATGTATACTTGGCAGTTATCTATTTTTAATAGAATACTGATGTATTTTATTGTTTTTGGTGTATACTGCTTTGCTTTGGTTGTTAATGAATATATTTATGATTTAAAATGGAAAGTATTTATTCATGTTTTAATATTTCTCCAATTAATTTATTTTCTATTTCAAATTTCTAATCTAACTTATTCATTTATTTAATAATGAAAAAAACTTGTCTTATAAATAATTTCGCTTCACACTACAGGTCTTCTATATTTCAGCTTTTAGACAACGAATTAGATATTGATTCTTATTTTGGAGATAAGGCTGGGGATATTAAAAAAATGGATTATTCATCACTATCTCAATTTAAGGGGGAACTAAGTAATAGAATAATTTTTAAGCCATTTTATTGGCAAAAAGGAGCAGTTTCTTTGTTTTTTAAAAATTACAATTCTTATATAATTACAGGTGAGTATTTTTGCGTTTCAACTTGGGTATTATTATTTTTAAGTAAATTGACTAACAAAAAAGTTTATTTATGGACCCATGGTTGGTATGGTAATGAAGGGTTTTTTAAAATAATAATTAAAAAAATATTCTTTAATTTAAGCGATGGCCTTTTATTGTATGGCAATTACGCAAAAGAATTAATGATAAAGGAGGGTTTTGATGACGATAAATTACACGTCATTTATAATTCATTAAGCTACGAAAGTCAATTAAAAACAAGAGTAAAATTGCAAGAATCCAATATTTATAAAAACCATTTTAAAAATGAAAATCCAACGTTAATTTTTATAGGAAGGTTGACTAAAGTAAAAAAACTAAACCAAATAATTGAGGCACAAAAAGAGTTAAGTAACAAAAGTATTGAGGTGAATATTGTTTTTGTTGGTGAAGGAGAGGAAAAAGAAAACATTAAAACTTTAGCGATTGAAAACGGTTTAAAAAACATATGGTTTTATGGTTCTTGCTATAATGAAGAAGAAATAGGAAAATTAATTTATAATGCAACAATGTGTGTTTCACCGGGGAACGCAGGTTTAACTGCAATGCATTCATTAGTGTATGGAACTCCAATAATTACTCATTCTGATTTCTCAAATCAAATGCCAGAATTTGAGGCAATAGAAACGGATGTTTCTGGATATTTTTTTATTAAAGACGATGTAATTGATTTAGCTAATAAAATTAATAGTTGGTTATCAAAAATCGATAGCAGAGATGCAATAAGAACTAATTGTTTTAAAATCATTGATGAAAAATATAATCCGGATTATCAATTAAAAATTTTCAAAGGACTTTTTAAATAAATTTATGAAAGATACCTCAAGTTTTATAACGATATTGATATTTAACCATTTCGAAGGAAATTTAAGAATAGAGAAATCATGATTTTAATAGATGCAGTTTATATTAATAACGGAGGAGGTAAAGTTCTTTTGGATTATTTAATGAAATTTTTAGAAGAGACAAATATTGAAGTTTATTATCTTTTAGACGATAGAATGAGTAATAATTGTATTTCAATAAAAAAGTCTAATCGTACTAAATTTCTGAAAGCAAACCTTTTTAATAGATATGTTTTTTATAAAAAACACCGTACAAATTTTTCAACTATTTTATGTTTTGGTAATATACCCCCAAGTATAAAAATTGAATCAAAGGTTTTTACCTATTTTCATCAGCCAATGTTTCTTGATGTGCCAAGTAATTTTTCTTTTAAAGACAAATTTAAATTTAAATTAAAAACTAATATTTTAACTTTACTTGCAAAGAATACAGATTACTGGTTAGTTCAAAATGAACGTATAAAAAATGGTTTGTCAAAAAAGTACCTAATAGATTTAAATAAAATTGATTTGGTTCCTTTTTACCCTTCAGTAAAATCAGTATCAATTAATAAAAAAGAAAATACTTATTTATATGTTAGTAATGCTCCTGCCCATAAGAATCATTATAATTTAATTAAAGCATTTTGCATGTTTTATGATAAATATAAAAAAGGAGTATTGACGTTAACTGTGAGTGAAAACTTTAAAGAAGTTTATGAATTCATTGAAAAAAAGAAAAAAGAAGGATATCCAATTGAAAATCTCGGTTTTATTAATCAATCTGAATTAGCAAAGATTTATGGAACAAGCAGGTTTTTTATTTTTCCATCTTTAGCGGAAAGTTTTGGATTAGGACTTGTTGAAGCTATAGAAAATGAATGTGATGTCATAGGTGCTGATCTGCCATATACTTATGCTGTTTGCAATCCATCAATAGTTTTTGATCCAAATGATGTTCACTCAATCAAAAAGGCTCTTGAAAAATCGTTAGAGATAAATATAAAAAAAACGGAAAGTGTAATAGTTAATCAAATAGAAAAGTTAATCAAATTGTTAAGAAATGAAAATACAAAATAAAACCCTCCTCATAACAGGAGGAACAGGTTCCTTCGGAAATGCGGTATTGAATCGCTTCTTGCACACAGACCATTTCAAAGAAATTCGTATTTTCTCTCGTGATGAGAAAAAACAAGATGATATGCGTACTCGTTTAAATGATTCAAAATTAACTTTTTACATAGGAGATGTTCGTGATTATAATAGTGTCGAAAAAGCAATGAGAGGAGTAGATTATGTCTTTCATGCAGCTGCCC
>CAYZPP010000024.1:0-9030 GCA_964480315.1 uncultured Alphaproteobacteria bacterium
GTCTTGCCAATTATCTATATTGAATGTATCGAAGTTATCTAAGAAATCTACTTTCCAAATACCATCCTCCTCGGTGTTAATTGAATATTTTTTATCCTCTATTTTACACGACAGGAAACAAATTCCTATTAATGTGCAGATAAACAAATTATAATTATGTGATTTTGCCATATCTAAAAGTTTAATTTTAACTGAATTAATAATTTTCTAGTTGACACCAAATTGAAAAACTTGCGAATCAGATGCATTTTCAATCGCATCAGTTGTAACGACTTTCCAATAATAAACCAACCCAGAAGTAACTGTAACGTCTAAACTTGTATTACCAGTGTTTCCAGCTTCTGTAATAGGTGGATTAGCAGTATCTAGGAATATTGTATATGATGAAATATCATTATCAACATCTGATGTCTCCCACTGCAAAGCAACCGTCCCTTCATTAACACTTGCACCAGATTGAGGGTTTATTGCCTCTGCGGGAAATGGTGGATGACTTTCTTCAGGTAGTCCTGAATTATAAAATCTCCATACATCACTTTCAACTGTTTCAGTAGTGCCACTCGCTAAATATTTTACAGACCATTCATATGGTGTACCTCTAAAAATGCGTATCAAAAATTCATTTGAAAGTGTACTAATGTTTCTTGAAGTCCCATCATTTAAATCTGTAATCTGTAATACATAAGAACTAGCATTAATTGCTTCTTCCCATTGAAATAACACATCTGTTTCAGTATCAGAAATTACGATACCTTCATTACATTCGGAGTTGTTACCGGGAAATATAAGTGTAGCTGCAGTTGGAGGATCTACAGTGTTTACTTCATCTCCGCCTTCATCACTGCTGCAAGAAGCAACAATGGCTATTAAAAATAAGCATATCGGAATTATTTTTTTGAACCTATTCATTGCTTTACAATTTTATAATTATGTGTTTTTTCTATGGTGACTATTTTCAAAATGAAAAAACCACTCGTTATGTTTGATAAATCAACCTCTAATGTATTTTTTGTTATTGTGTTGTATGTTTTAGAAAAGATTAGTTTCCCAGCTAAATCATATATTTCTACAGGCACTGTAGTCATACTTATGTCTCCTGTATTAATAAATAAAGTATTGTGAATTGGGTTGGGATACACTAAAGGTTCAGCACTAACAACTATGGTTTTTTCATAAACTCCTTGACAATCTTTATTCGCTCTTATACTCAATTCATTTACACCATTAGATAATGACAATTCAATTTCACTCTCTTCTGTAATTAAAGTTTCACCATTAAGAGTAATATAGTATACCTCTCCTCCATCTACGGTAATATTTAGGTTAGAAGAATTAGCAGTTCTATCAGCGTTAACAATTAGCTCGTCTGGTTCAATGACTACCACCGTAAAACACTGCTCGTAGCCAGTCTGTCCATCTATAGTAATACATAATATATATGTGCCAGCGGACAGGTTTTCGAAATTAATTTCTGAAGTAAAAGTTTCAGTTGCTGAGAAATCTTCTCTAGTAAGGTTGACTGTATAGTTGTAGTTTTCTACTGCAGATAGGGAAATACGACCATTATTTGAAGATCGACATGTTTCACTAAATACAGCGAGCGCATAATTTTCTGAGGATAAATTGAAAACAACACACCCAGTAACATCTACAATGGCATTTGCTGGTGTATTTGGACAGTCATCGTCATCATCTAAAACTCCATCTCCGTCACTATCAGGGTAATCAAACTCCATCCAATTAAAATTAAAGCCACCTGCTAAAATTCGCATTCTTAATGTATGAACTCCTTTTTCAATAGTTAAGTTATCTGCAACCGTTTCCCATGTTTGCCAACCGCCTGTAATTGATGTTGTTAACACAATCAATTCTGTTTCAACGTCATTTTCATCAACGGTATATAGCCCAATTTGCCCTTCACTAAATAATGAAGCAACTCTAAATTTAATACCGTAATTGGCCGTTTCGGGAACGAAAACCGAATAGTCGGCATAATCTCCAGCATCTGTATATCCTAAATTTTGACCACCTCCTTCATCAGTTGTATCTTCTAATGCCATGCCTACCATAACATCATAATCTTCTACTTGAATGACGGCAGGTATTATAACACGTTCTGGAGCTATATTATTAATCACTAAATCTGTGAACGTATTTAAAGTTTTACTTGATTGTGATTGAATTGTAGTTCCCGCATAGCTTACCGTTATTACATCACCAAAAAGAAAGAAATCTTCAAGATTAAGAATAAACAAACGATCTCTTAACGGGTCTGCTGTAACAGATGTAACGGTCTTTTCTTCACCGTTAATAAGAACTGTGAATAGACCTGCAGTGGCGTTTAATGATGATGCCAAAACAGGTTCGCTAATTGTAACTTCTAAAGATTTTTCATCTTCCCCGGTTTTACCATTTAAAGCATTTAAGGCAAGGGCAGCGACAGTCCCTGTATTTTCAAATTCGATATTACTATAATTTGCAGGAATACCATTGTTAATGTGCAGTTTTAAAGCATGTTCTCCTGCTGGGAGAATAATATCATTAATTTCATAAGTGGTAAATTGTGACCAGCCACCAGTTGCACTCACAACTTGTGTGGTCGTTACTTCTTGATCATCTATAGAAAGAAAAAATTCACCTCCAGTTTGTTCTGTCGATAACCGTATGCTCGCTTTGTATACAGCCGTTTCATTAATCTGAACTGTATATTTCATCCATTCGCCTTGCTTAACCCAACCCACATGAAATCCGTTGCTATTTACATTATCTGTATTTCTTTCGATATCTACACCATCATTTCTGTAAGACCATCCGGTGTTCCAAGCTTGAAAATCACCACCCGACAAATGATAGGTAGCATCTACAGTATCGTAATAGGCGAAATTATTTTTACCTAAATCAAAATCTGACATATGAACCACTCCTGGAATTGCTGATGGTGCTCCATTATAAGGAATAGTTTCATCAGTTTGCACTTGTCTTATTAATGCATCAGGTACGTCCTTTCTAAAGCTACTGTTCTCTACCAAAAGATTGTCTGCGAGTTCCATCATGCTATTAAAAGCCTCTGTAGCTGTTGGCTGCGGTCCATTACCTTGCCAGTGATCTAAAATATCTTGATAACCTGGATTAAGATCAATATCGTAAGGGCTATTTAAACCACCAATTTTACGAACGGCCCACCAAGCCCAACCAATGTTATTGTCTTCAAATAAAGAGACGGCGTCAGTATACCATGTGTTGGAGTTTTCTCCGGATTCACCCATCCATAAAGGCACGTTTTGTTGTTCTCTGAGTGGTAGAATCCAATCAAGGTCTCCAGGATTATTCGTATTCCAATATTTATGAAAACTGTAAACCATATTACTATCCCAAGGTGGTGTTAAACCACTGTGATCATTGGCGTACGAGTTACCTTCGATATATATTATATGATTATCACCAACACTTCTTATACCTGCAGTAATATCTTCATAGACTTCGCGTAATAATGTGTTACCTGGTAAATCATAATGGGTTTCATTTATGAGGTCATAACCACCAATCCATTCATTATCTTTATAGCGATCTGCTATTCTGGTCCATAAGGCTACAAGCTTATCTCTATTTTCTTGACTTTCCCACAACGATGGATATAAAGGATTATAGTCGTTAATTTCTGCTGAAGCAGTACCCTGTCCACCAGGAGTAGCGTGCATATCTAAAATCACATAAATATCATGAGGTGCTGCCCATGCTAAAACATCATCTATCAATTCAAAACCTGTTTCTATCCATGTATTTTCTCCCGCTACAGGTTCTTCCTGAATCGGAAGCGTAAATAGATTATAATGCATCGGAATACGAATACTATTGAAACCCCAAGCCGCTAAAGAATCTACATCGCGTTGTGTAAAATGATTTTCTCGCCATTTATCAAAAAAGACTTCAGTATTGGTTTCCCCCATTAAATCAACGAGCTTTTCTTTGATCTCATGTTGTGTACCTGCAAAGCCAGAGGTTTGCATCATGTAACCCTCCATAATTTGCCATCCACCAGGACCATACCCTCTTAAAAGAACTTCCTCGTTATTTGAATTGACAATCTGAGTTCCTTGCGTATAAAGACCTTGGCTCCAACTTAGAGTTGTTAGAAACAACAGACTGATGAAAAGTATATTTTTTTTCATAGTTATAGTTTGTTTTTTAAAAAAGGTAAAATGCCGTTAAGGTTTGTTTTGAATTGATTACTTGAAATTTACAGAGCTCTACTGGCCTAAAGTGACCAGTAAAACTTCATAAAGACTAACTAAAACAAAATTGAAATTAATACACTTAACTTTTATTCTAATGGATATTATTAATCCGTTTTTATCATTGTAACATTATCAATTATGACACCGCCATCACCAAAAGTGAATCCACCACTTCTTATAACAACGTAATAGGTGTTTGCTTCTAGCGTAATAGTACCATCTGCACCTGTACAACCTGTTGCAGCCATGGGTCCTGAATATGTTACTGTATTACCACAATCCCAAGAGTTTACATTTAGTACTCTTGTGGCTTCGTTACTTTCATTATAATCAGTCCCTTCAACAGGTGTCCCAGTTCCAACCCATACTTCAAACCATAGTTCATTAATACCATTCGTAGTTATATTCATGTCTAAAAGATAGTCTCCTGCCTCATCAATTATTACTGCTTGGTTAATTCCGGCATGTCCTTCGTTACCCCAAGAACCAGATGGTATATCAGTAATTTCATCAAATACAGCTACTCCACTAGATATAGTAACTACTCCATTTCCAGATCCATTATGTTGTATAATTGACCAAGCTGAATTATCATCAAAACCTCCATTCACAATTAGGTTAGGAGCAAATGTTACATTTTTTGTGTATTCTAAAGAACCATCACTATTTGTAGCGGTAAGTTTGACAGGATAAATATTTTGCTCAGTGTATGTATATGTTGGATTTTCTTCTGTAGAAGTACCAACTCCATCTCCAAAGTCCCATACATAAGAAGCTGCATCAGTTGATGTATTTGTAAATGTTACCGTAAGATCTGTTACTTCAAATGTAAAGTCAGGATTAGGTAGAAATAATGGAGGTGTAATAACAATACCTGGCACCAACGGTGTCAAAGAAACATTATCTAACGATAGACCCGAAGCACCATAATCAGCACCACCACCTCTAATAACAAAATATACAGTGCCTGTAGTATTGAATTCAACCAATCCTCAACCTTCGCCAACGCAGCTAATTTCAGTAAACAAGCCGTCGAAAGGTTCATTGCCACAGCCTTCCCAAGTATTCAGTCCCAAACGAATGCCACCATCAGCATAATCTTGACCTGGCGCTGGAGTTTCCGCTCCAATATATACTTCATACCAAGAATCTGTCAGTCCACTTCCTAATATTTCCATATCAATTTGATAAGGCACATCTTCTACAACATGTACTGGTTGATAGATTCCTTCTTGTCCCCAGGTTCCGCCAGTCCAAACGGCTTTATCACCTGTAAAGTTTACAGCAACACCATCTAAAATAGGCAAAATAGTCCACTCATCACCACCATTAAATTCTCCATTCAACAAAATATTTGGTCCTTCAAAATCTTGATTAATTGCTATAGTTTGGATAAACTCAGCTTTTCCTCCTTCGGTAAAGACTTTAAATCTTACATCATAATCTCCCGCACTAAGATATACCTTAGTAGCTTCATAACCTTCAGCAGAAGAGTTATCACCAAAGTCCCAATGTGTGTACCAATTCTCATTGCTTGGTGTTGCAGAGAAAATAACTCTATTAGGATTTTCTGGGTCTAAATTAAAAGTAAATACCGCATCCTCACTGGTAGGCGGAGGGACTGTAAAATCATCATCATTTGCACAGTTAGTAGAAATCAAAATAATTCCTACCATTAAAAACCTGCTTAAAAATTTTATTGTTTTCATGTGTTTATTCTTTTAGGAGTTACACATTAGTAACCCGGATTTTCTATAAGCCTATTATTATTGTTAACTCTATCTTGCCCTATTGGTAAGTAATAATGTCGCTCGGAAAAACTCATAGGTAATGCTTCTGCATCAAAAGTTTCATAGGTAAATGTTTCATTTCCAGCGGCATCAATATGTCTAAGGGTTCTTACCCCTTCAACCTGAATACTTAAGGCTTCTGTTGCAATACGCCATCTTCTCACATCCCAATAGCGATGGTCCTCAAAGGCAAGCTCTAGTTTTCTCTCGTTACGGATTCTATCTCTTAATGCATCGCCTGAATACGGTTCTAAACGAAGATTCGCTGTTAAGCCAGCTCTGGTTCTAATCGCTTCAATATAATCTCTTGCAGGCGCTTCCATTCCTAATTCCATAGCTGCTTCTGCGGCATTTAAGTAGGTTTCTCCTAATCTAAAAATAAGACAATCCTGACCCGAGTAATACTGTGGTACAAGAAGAGTTGAATTTCCATCTTCTAGATATTTTCTAACATAGAAACCCGTTTTTGTAGCATCAGGATGAATCCCAAGTCCATCTTTACCAATACCGGTTCCACTTCCCGTATCTATGGTGCCATCTGTTTCGGTGCCATACCAAATTTGTACAGGGGTGCCTTGAAAAGCGTCATTATTTGTCAATAAGGTTCCTTTTAGACGTGGGTCACGATTTTCCCAAGGATTGGCTTCATCATAGCCAGAACCACTTTCGCTCGGTAAAAGACCTGTGCTCAATACTTCATAACTATCTACGAGTTGTTTTGTCGGTGACATACTTGCTCCCCAATCTAATCGGTAGCTGAAGGGTACATTATGTAAATCGTATTCATGTCCTTTTTCAAATGGGATCCAAATTTTAGTAAAAATGGCTTCATCATCTGTTTCATCAAGAAATAAATTTGCATAGTTAGTTGATGGATCTGAGTATGAACTAAAAAGCGAATATCCACCTTCGGTAATTACAGTTTGAGAAGCACTTAAAGACGTTTGATAATACGTATCTGAATCTGAAGCAGGAATCCCTACCAATCCATCGAGTTGAACTGTACCGTATTTGGCAATACTACCTGCATATAATGCAGCTCTAGACTCTAAGGATTTAGCAGCCCATTTTGGCGCTCGTCCCTTTTGAGTCCATCTGTTTGGTAATAAATCAAAAGCCGCTTGTGCGTCTGATAAAATTTGATCATATACCTCTTTCTCAGTATTTCTTACTGGAAATAACTCATCCTGTGGAGTCGTATCAGGATTTTGAGGAACGAGAATAATTGGAACTCCTCCATAGCGTTTTGCTAAAGCAAAATAACTGTAGGCTCTTAAGAAGTGCATTTCTCCGAGTCGGTTGTTACGTTCTTCAGATGTGAGCACACTTGTAGGAATCTGTTCTAGATTCTCAATTGAGTAATTAATTTTCCAAATTACATCATAGCCCCACCAATCTAAAGGCCAAGAATTATTTGCGGTTCCCCAGATTCCAGGTCTGTATTGGTTGTGTGCTGCCGTCCAAGCATAGGTGCCACGGGCTAAATCCGATATTGCGTCCCGTTGAGATCCACCAACATCCCAAAAACTTTCTAAATAGTCCCAAGGCATTCTATCGTAAATCTTGAAAAAATAGGTGTCCATTAGTGCTTTGTCACTCCAGACATCATTTTCAGTTATCCTATCTAATGGTGGCTCGTTCAAAAAATCATCATCACAAGTAATGAAGGTGAGCGCTAGTAGTGCAAAAATTATATTTATACGTTTCATAGTAATTTTTTTATAGTGATATGTTGACTCCAAATGTTATGGATTTTGTTTGTGGATAATACCACCCAACAGAAGATGTGTTTTGTGGATCAAAATCTTCTTTATAATCTTTTATTACAAATAAGTTGTATCCTGTTATAAATACAGTCATTTCATCAAAACCTACATTGGTTTTAAATTTTGGTAAGGTGTAACTCAAATTAATATTTTTAAATCTCAGGTGTTTCCCGTTTCTTAACCAAAAATCAGAGTATTTATAGTTGTTGTCGTTAAATCCTCCATCGGTAACTCTAGGAAACGCAGCGCCTGTATTTTGTGGAGTCCAATAATCGAGTTGATAATCGTATCCATTAAATCCATTTCGTAATGGGCTTTGCGCTTCACCATCTAAATAGATATCGTAACCTGCGGCACCTGTTAATAATACAGATAATGCGAAATTTTTATATTCTACACCTAGATTTAAAGAGTAGTTTATTGCAGGTTTATCGCCAACACCAAATACTTTTTGATCTTTAACATCAATAATACCATCACTATTTAAATCTTGATACCTTACGTCTCCGGGTTGTAGACTTGAATTTCCATTACCATCTTGGACTGCCCATTGATCTATTTGATCTTGAGTTTGAAATAGGCCATTAGAAACATAACCTCTTCTCAAATTAGTAAAACCTCCTGTTACTGTAAGGTTTTCTCTCATAAACGGATCTACTTGATATGTTTCGTCAATAAAAACAGCTTTTTCTCTTGACTTTGAAAAGTTTAATAAAGCGTTTATTTTCAAATTATCATTTAATTGTTTTTGATAATTTAATGAGAATTCAAACCCTTCATTCGAAAATTTATATAAGTTTTGGTCGGCCACAGCAACACCCAAAGTGTTTGGGACGCTGGAGTTGGCTCTAGCAATGACATTTTCTCTTTTTCTAAAGAAATAATCAAATGAAACTGTAAGTGATTTATTAAATAATGCAGCATCTAAACCGACGTCATAAGTCGTATTCGTTTCCCATGTAAGATCAGCATTTGCGAGTGCGGTATTATCAATTGTTGGAACTGCGGCATCACCAGGGATCCAGAAAAAATTATAATTAAAACCACTTAACCATTGGTATGCGGCAGTCCCATCATAACCAGCGGTTCCTAATGAGGCTCTTAGTTTGAAATCAGAAACGGTGTTTTTTAAGGGTTTAAAAAAGGCTTCTTCAGACAATCTCCAACCTAATGAAACGGATGGAAATGTTCCCCATTCTTTTCCAGGAGCAAAACGTGATGAACCATCATGTCTTAAGG
>CAYZPP010000025.1:0-9013 GCA_964480315.1 uncultured Alphaproteobacteria bacterium
GATGAAAAAAGGAGAAATTTTTCTTATTCCTTGCTTGTCGAGTATTGATGAGTTTCTATAAATTGTATCTAAGCCGCCGATACCAGAGCCTATAATAACCCCATACCTATTTGCTTCTTCTTCATTAGGAATAAAATCTGAATCTAGGTAAGCTTCATGCGCAGCTACTATTCCAAGAGTAATAAATCTGTCAATTTTTCTTCGGTCTCTTGAAGAAACAATTTCTTCTTTAATTAAACTAT
This sequence comes from uncultured Alphaproteobacteria bacterium, assembly GCA_964480315.1. Lineage (GTDB taxonomy): Bacteria > Pseudomonadota > Alphaproteobacteria > HIMB59 > HIMB59 > HIMB59. The sequence continues at coordinate 243 of CAYZPP010000025.1, forward strand.
CATCAATTGTTCCAGCTATGGTGCAAGGGTAGCCCTCAACATTAAAACTTGTTATAGTTTTAATTCCACTTTTTCCAGCAAGCAAAGATTCCCAACTATCATTAACATTATTAGCTAAAGGTGTTATAGCTCCTAATCCGGTAACTACTACTCTTCTCAAGATTTAAAAGATTAGTTAGAGTTAGCAGATAAAAAAGAAACTGCGTCTTTAAAAGAGACTATTTTCTCTGCAGCATCATCAGGTATTTCACAACCAAATTCTTCTTCAAAGGCCATAACCAATTCAACAGTATCTAAGCTATCAGCTCCTAGATCATCAATAAATTTTGAATCATTCATAATTTTCGATTCATCAACACCTAAATGTTCAACAACTATTTTTTTTACTCTTTCTTCAATATCACTCATATTTATATCCTTTTGTATTAAAATTAAATTTACAAAACACGTATCACATAATGATTGTATTTCAAATAAATAATTATATTAGAGCGAGGCCTCCATTAACATGTATCGTTTGACCAGTAATATATGAGGATTTATCAGAACATAAAAAACTAACTGTATCGGCTATATCTGAAGGATTTCCTAACTTTTTCATGGGAACTTTATCTAAAATATTATTTTTCTGCATTTCTGTGAGTTTATCGGTCATATTTGAGTTTATAAATCCAGGGGCCACACAATTAACTGTTATATTTCTACTGGCAACCTCCAGTGAAAGTGACTTGCAAAAACCTGTTAAGGCTGACTTGGAGGCAATATAGTTAGTCTGGCCCGGATTACCTGTAAATGCAACGACTGATGTAATAAATACTATTCTCCCAAATCTTCTTTTTACCATTCCTCTAATAAAGTGTTTAACTAATTTAAAAGTTGAGTTTAAATTAACATTTATAACATCATTCCATTCTTCCTCAGACATTCTAAGAAATAAATTATCTTTATTTAAACCTGCATTTAAAATTAAAAAATCTGGTTCAAAATTAATATTATCCTTAAGGTGATTGCTGGAAATTTCTTTTAAATCCATATTAATAAAATTAATTTTTTTATTTAAGTTTTTTGCTTTGTCAAGATTTGTGGTGGAAGCGTAAACTTTGGCACAGTTATTTTTAATAAAATTATTACAAATAGCTTCACCTATGCTGCCGGTTCCTCCCGTGACAAAAGCCGTATTACTTTCAAACATAATTATTTATATCCTCAAATGAGCAAAAAGGATAAGTTTTTATATTATCACTTTTTGGTAAAAAATTTAATAGTGTTTTTTTTGGACCTATTTCATAAAATTCTTTGATATCTTTTACAATAAAATTTTCAACAGTTTCACTCCACTGAACTGTTGAAAAAATTTGATTAGCTAATTGGAAAGAATAATCTTCTTTTTTTATATCTTTATAATTTGTAAGATTATGATTTGATAATAAATCAAATGAAGAACTATGAAAATTAAATTTTTTTGCTGCATCCAAGAATAAATTAGAACTATCTTTCATTAAAGCTGAATGGAATGGAGCTGAAACATTAAGGGGAATGTATCTACCAATATTATTTTTTACTTTAAAGTCCTCCAAATATTTTTTAATACCGCAGATTACAACCTGGTTGGGTGAGTTTATATTTGCTAGGTATACATTTTGATCAAAAATATTTTTATCGATTTTTTGTTTTGTTAAAATTGCATACATACCATATTTGCTAGGGTCAGATACTTTGGCCATCGATTTGCCTCTTATGGATACAAGATTTAACATGTCCTCAAAATCCAAAACATTTGAGTAATAAAGAGCGAGATATTCCCCCAAAGAATGTCCCGCTAAATTTAAACTCTTATTTGAAAGAGTTTTCTTAAATGAATTTTTGAATATATCTATTAGCACTGAGGAATAAATAAATATGAGAGGCTGACTAAATTCAGTAAGATTGATTTTTTCCGGATCTTGTTGAGTTTTAATAACATCATAGCCTAAAATATCAGAACTTTGAGAATAGCGCTGCTTTACCCAATCTAGGCTTTCTATGAGTTCGATTCCCATATTGGCATGCTGAGATCCTTGGCCTGTAAATAGAATTGATATATTTTTATTTGACATAATAGCTATATATGTGTAGACAAATCTCCTGATGTCTAAATTATACGAAATTACTATTATTGTTAAACCAGACTTAGGTAACGATCAAGTAAAAGATCTGTTAAATGCAATAAATATATTTTTTGAAGAAAATATTGTTAAAATTGGCTATTCAGAAGATTGGGGCATTAAAAATCTAAAATTCCAAATAAGCAAATACTCAAAAGGTTCTTATAAATTTTTTAGATTTGAATCCGGTCCTGACTTTCCAAAGAAATTAGATGTTTTTTTGAAGTATAACACTGACTGCTTAAGGCACCTGATATCAAAAAGTATTCAAAAAATTGACGAAGCTACACCTCAAATAAACAAGGATAACTGATGAAAAAGAATTTTGAATTTAATAACGAAGACTTTTTAAAGCTAGATTATAAAAATACCCAACTTTTAAAAAGATTTTTAAATGAAAATGGGAAGATAATTCCTCAGAGAGTATTGAACACAACATCTAATGTACAATCGAGAATTTCAAAAGCAATAAAACAAGCTAGGTTTTTATCTTTAATTTAATCGATGTTAAAAGTAGTAATCTTAGAAAAAATAAAGAAAAATTGGGACATAGGATCAATTGTTTCTGTAAAAAATGGCTATGCTAGAAATTATCTAATACCTCAAAATAAAGCTAAAATAGCAACTAAACAGAATATAGAGGATATAAATAATCAAAAATCTATTCTTGAAGCTAAAGATAAAGAGTCTATAAAAAATCATCAAATTACGGCAGAAAAGATTAATTCTCTCACCTTTAACAAAGAAATTGCCGCTAAAGATAATGGCGAATTGTTTGGCTCAGTATCTATATCAGATGTTTATAGTTATTTGAATGAACAAGGAATAAATATTGAAAAAAAAATGATTAAACTTGGTGAGAAAATTAAAAAAAGTGGAAATCACAAGGTGGATATTGACCTTCATCCTGAAATAAGTTGTTCACTTACTATAGAGATTTTATCCCCTAAATCTTCTCTATAAGTACTTACTTTTTAATTATAATCACTTATATTCCTTTTTGTGGCAAATCCTTTCTTAAACCTTAAAGACAATCAAATTGAAATTATTGTTCTTGCATATTTAATAAAACATCCTGAATTTCTTGATAAATACTTTGATAAGATTAATGATAAAATTTTTTATAATCCTGAAAATAAAAAAATTCTAAGCGTATTAAATGATTTCTCAAAAAATTCCAAAAATATTACTGCAGAAACACTTAAAAATTATCTTCCAGATGTAACTAAAGAGACCATTAGAGATTTAGTTAAAGAAGTTGACTCTATTGTCTACTCTCAAGATACTTTTTTGAACTATCTGATTGACTTAGAAGATTTATATTTAAGAAGAGAAATATATAAAACAACACAAGATAAAAATAAAGAAATATCAAATTTCTCTACAGATAAGAGTGTAAAAGATATTATTGTAGAATTAGAAAAAGATATTTTTGAAATCACCAACTTCAAGAAAGAAACTTTTGAAATTAAAGATTTTAAGTCTGTCGGTACGAGTTCTTTAAAATTAATAGAAAAAGCTTTCCAAAAAAAAGGAAAAATATCTGGAACCTCCACTGGATTTATCGATCTAGATAATATCTTGGGAGGAATGCAAAATTCTGATCTAATTATTTTAGCAGGAAGACCTTCAATGGGCAAAACTGCTCTTGCAACAAACATAGCTTTCAATGCTGCAAAATTATATAAAAAAGATGGTTTAAGTAATTCAGGGCTATTTTTTTCTTTAGAAATGTCAGCTGAACAAATCGGATTAAGAATTTTGGCCGAAGAATCAAAAGTAGAAAGTAGTAAACTTCGCAAAGGTGATTTAACGGCAGAAGATACTTCCCGACTACAAAAATCTTTTGATGAAATTAGTAATCTAGGATTTTATTTTGATGACAGCCCTAATCTTACTGTTGGAGAATTGAGATCTAAACTTAGAAGGTATAAAAAAAACTATAATATTAGCTTTGTAGTAATTGACTACCTTCAACTTATCAAACCAGAGAAAACTAGAGACAATAGAGTAAACGAACTCTCTGAAATAACCAGAAGTCTCAAACAGTTAGCAAAGGAATTCAATATTCCAGTTCTTGCTTTATCTCAGCTATCTAGACAAGTCGAAAGTAGGGATGATAAGAGACCTCTACTGTCCGATCTGAGGGAATCTGGAAGTATTGAGCAAGACGCAGATATAGTTATGTTTGTTTATCGTGAATATTATTATTTACAAAATAGTGAGCCTAAAAGAAAAGATGGTGAAAATAATCAAACTTTTCAAGATAGAGTCGCTGAGTGGCAAGAAAAGTGTAACAACATTATGAATCATGCAGAGTTATTGATTTCAAAACAGAGAAATGGACCTACCGGAAAAGTAGATTTACACTTTGATGATAAATTAACTAAATTTTCTAGTAGGGCTAAAGATAGAGATACAATATCGTAGGACATTGTTATGTTTATAATTCAAACTCTTGGAAAAATTTCTTTACTAGCTTTAAACTCCATAGGTAAAATTGGTTATTTTATTTTTCTAACTTTTAAATACCTTTTTTTTCCAAGATTTTATTCCTACTTAAATTTAAAATATTTTATAAAGATTACTATAAGTTCCATCCCAATAGTTGCTCTTACAGCGATATTTTCTGGTATGGTTCTAGCTCTTCAATCTTATACAGGACTTTCAAGATTTTCAGCAGAAACAGCTATTCCTAAAATCGTAGTATTAACATTAACTAGAGAATTAGGGCCTGTTTTAGCAGGATTAATGGTTGCAGGAAGGGTTGGCGCTTCTATAGCTGCTGAAATAGCCACAATGAGAGTAACAGAGCAAATAGATGCCCTAAAAACACTTAATACTAATTTTTATAACTATTTGGTTGCCCCAAGAATAATAACTTTGATTATAGCTATGCCACTTTTAGTTACTCTAGCTGATATCATTGGTGTGTATGGAGGGTTTCTGATTTCTACAATTAGATTGGATTTTAATGAAACTATCTATATTACGAATACACTAGAATTTTTGAGCTTTGAGGACTACTTTTCAGGTGTAGTAAAGTCTATTATTTTTGGATTTATAATTTCATTAATGAGCTGCTATCATGGTCTTTATACTAGCAATGGGGCGTATGGAGTTGGATCAGCTACAACTAATGCAGTAGTATCATCATCAGTATTAATTTTGATTTTTAATTACATTTTAACAGAAGTATTTTTTTAATTATGAATATTATAATAGATAATATTAAGAAAGACTTTGAGGGTAAGAAAGTTTTAAAAAAAATTGATATGAAAATTGAATCAAAAAAATCTACAATAATTTTAGGTAAATCAGGATGTGGTAAATCTGTATTACTTAAAATAATATACCAATTAATTAGTCAGGATTTTGGAAGCATTTATTATAATCTAGAAAATAAAGTGGATATCAATAAATTTGCAATGCTGTTTCAATACGGTGCATTATTTGACAGTTTAAAAATTTGGGAAAATATTTCATTTCAAGAACTCAATACAAAAAAAATAAAAAAAGATGAACTAAAAGATCAAGTTGTAGATATTATGGAAAGCTTAGGGCTAAGTAGTGATAATTTATATAAATACCCTTCTGAACTTTCAGGAGGCATGAAAAAAAGAGTCGCGCTAGGTAGGGCTTTATTTAAAAAACCTGAGGTGATTTTTTTAGATGAGCCCACGACTGGACTAGATCCAATTAATAGTGAATTAATTAATGAACTAATAATAAAAACTGTCAAAGAAAAAAAAATTACGGCAGTTACAATTACTCACGATATTAGAAGTGCTATCAAGACTGGAGATAAATTCTATTATTTAGAAGATGGAGTAATTGAAACTGAGAATTATTGCAAAAATTTATATGAAACTGATAATTCAAAATTACAGTATTTTTTAAAAGGCGAGAGGCCTTTTAAATAATTAAATGGAAATTTTATCGAACCTAACTCCTGTTGAAATAGCGTATTTCTCAATTTCTTTAATCTTCATACTATTTTTTGGTATTAATGGAATTTTCAAATCTTTAGGATTTAGCTTAAAAATTATTGGATCAATTTCCATTCCTTTTCTAACTTACAAAAAAATTCTTAGTTATATTAGTAGTACATTCAATGATAATGATTTTTTATCTAATCTTATATTCAGCCAACCATTAATTTCTGAAATCATAGTTTTTATAATTTTTTTTCTCATTTCTTATTTTTTATTAGGCACACTAGTAAATGCACTGAATGTTAATCTTCCAAAAAATCTAACATTTAAATTCATAGATTTTATTACTGGTTCTATTTATGGAATCTTTATATTTAGTATATTGTTTTATTTTGCTTATAATTTAACTCTTAAAAATATGATTAATATCAATGTTAACAATATTATGCTTTTAAATATTAATATTTATGAAAACATAAGGTCGGAAAATCATATAGATTTAAATAACAATGAATCAGAATCTATAGAAGAAAATAATGAAATTTACTAATTTTGATTTTTGCATAAAAAACAGTACTCATAATCCTAGAATGAAAGAGGAATGTGCGGTATTTGGAATTAGTGACAATTCTGACTCTGCTGCACTATCAGCATTAGGTCTCCATGCGCTTCAACACCGAGGACAAGAAGGGTGTGGTATTGTTACTTTTGATGGCAAGGCTTTCCATTCTGAAAAAAGACTTGGACTCGTGGGAGACAATTTCACTAAAGAATCAACTTTAAAAAGACTACCTGGAAATTTTGCGATTGGGCATAACCGTTATTCAACTTCAGGTGGAGATACATTAAGGAATGTTCAGCCATTTTTTGCAGATTTGTATGGAGGTGGAGTCAGTATAGCTCATAATGGAAATTTAACAAACGCCCTCATGCTAAGAGAAAGGCTTGTTAAAGAAGGTTCAATTTTTCACACTACTTCAGATACAGAAACAATTGTGCATCTAATTTCTAAATCAAAAAAATATAAAATTTTAGATAGACTTATAGAGGCTTTAATGCAAATAGAAGGTGGTTATGCGCTTACAATTTTATCTAATAATATATTAATTGGAGTTAGGGATCCTTTTGGAATTCGCCCTCTTGTTATTGGAAAAATTGGTAAATCTTATATTTTTACTTCTGAAACTTGTGCTTTAGATATAATAGGAGCTAAATATATAAGAGATGTAGAAAATGGAGAAATAGTTGTAGTTGAGGATGGGGAATTAAAAAGCTTCAAACCTCTTCCAATTCAAAAATTAAGACCATGTGTTTTTGAATATATCTATTTTTCTAGACCAGATAGTTTATTAAATGGAATGTGTGCATATGAGCATAGAAAAAACCTTGGATATCAGCTTGCAGAAGAATGCGATGTTGATCCTGACATAATTGTTCCTGTTCCAGATTCTGGCGTGCCGGCAGCCATAGGGTTTAGTCAAAAAACAAAAGTAAATTTTGAATTAGGGCTAATTAGAAATCACTATGTTGGTAGGACTTTTATTGAGCCTTCTCAACATATAAGAAGCTTGGGAGTTAAGTTAAAATTGAATGCTAACAAGACATCTATAAAAAATAAAGTGATAATTTTAATAGATGACTCTCTTGTAAGGGGAACAACGTGTCATAAAATAGTTAAGATGCTTTATGATGCGGGGGCGAAAGAAGTTCACGTTAGAATTTCTTGTCCAGAGATTAAATATCCAGATTTCTATGGTGTTGATACGCCAACTAAAGAGGAGCTATTGGCAGCAAATAAAAATAACTCAGAAATGTGCGAGTATATAGGTGCTAAAACACTAAAATTTTTGTCATTAGATGGGCTATATAAAGGACTAGGGTATCAAAGTAGAGATAATACCAATCCTCAATTTACAGATCATTATTTTACAGGCGACTACCCAGTTACCCCAAGTGATCATTTAAATGAAGATAAAATTACTCAACTTTCATTTTTAAGCCAAGTATCAGGAATTTAAAATGAAAAAAATAGTTACAATTATTATTGAAGGTCAGTATACCGAAGTATTAAATAGTGAAAATAAATACATTTTTATTAGCAAAAAAGAACCTCAAGAAGATCTTGAATGTAAATGGCTTCAAATAAACTATGAGGAACCAGAGGAACTAATAAAAGCAATACAGGTAATTAAGATGGATTTTGAAAAAATAGACCAAATAGAAATCATCTACAATAATCAAAAGTTAAATATGCTAGCATATCAGTATGATTACGATTTTTTAAAAAATTTGTATTTAAATCAAACAGCTAATATTATTTTTTTAATTAATCTTATGGTTGCCCTTTTCAATAAAGAAATATTAATAAGTATTAATTCGGGAGATTTTAGTCACTATCAAGCACATAATAAAAATTGGCATAATTCATTAAATTTATATTTAAATTCATTAAAAAAAGACGTTTTACCAAAGATTAAAATTAAGTTAGCCATACAACACACTAAAAGCGTATCCCTTTAATTTAAATTCATCTATCAACATTTTTCTAATAAAAGTTTTAGTATTTTGTCTAATTTGAGAATCTTTAAAGTTACTAAAAATTTTAAAATAATTTTTATTATTTACAGAAAAAGCCGTAATATAAAAAATTTTAAAAGATTTTGCTTTAATGGTAATTTTTACTAATTCTAAG
>CAYZPP010000026.1:0-8983 GCA_964480315.1 uncultured Alphaproteobacteria bacterium
CTAAAGGGGTAACTACAATTGTTGGAAGAAGACTCATTTGTTCCCAATTAGTAGCCCATACTCCCATAACAAAACCTACTAAACTAAAAGTTAAAGATGTAAGGATTAACATCCAAAACATTAAGATAGGATGAATTAAATCCATTGGGACAAAAGCGTGTGCTGTAGCAAAAATTAGTAGTCCTAGAACCATAGATTTCGTAGTGGCAGCACCAGCAAATCCAATAATAATATCTAAGGGAGATAATGGAGCTGCATAAATTTCATTAATAGTTCCAAGAAATTTTGGGAAGAAAATACCCGAAGAAGCATTTGCAATGCTTTGCGTCAAAACTGTTAGCATTATTAAACCAGGGACGATAAAAGATCCGTAGGATACTCCTTCTATTACTGGAATTCTTGAACCAATAGCTGAACCAAAAACTATAAAATAAAGAGAGGTAGTAATTACAGGAGAAAGAACGCTTTGAACAATAGTTCTTTTCATTCTATCCATTTCGTGTGAATAAATTGCATATATACCTATCCAGTTCATTTAGCTTCCTCTACTAATTTTAAGAATATATTTTCTAAAGAAGTTTGAGAAGATTGGAGATCTCTTAATTTCAAACCAGCGTCTTTAATAGATTGCAAGAGGTCAGTAATTCCTGTGCTCTCTGACTTAGTATCATAGACATAACAAATTGTTTTTTGATCCACTCCTATACTTAAATTAAATTTATGAAGGGTATCAGGAATAAAATGGATTTTTTCTTGTAATTCGATTTCTAACATTTTTTGCCCTAATCTACTTAATAAAGCACTCTTACTGTCCGTGAGAATAATTTCTCCATTATTAATAATTGAAACTCTGTCTGCAATTGCTTCTGCCTCTTCTAAGTAATGAGTAGTTAAAATTATTGTCACTCCTGTTTTACGAAGATTATTTACAATTCTCCACATATCTTGTCTTAAATTAATATCTACTCCAGCTGTCGGCTCATCTAGGAAAAGAATTTTTGGCTCATGGGATAAGGCTTTTGCAATAAGCGCTCTTTGCTTCATTCCACCAGATAATTCTCTTAATTTACTATCTTTTTTATCCCAAAGAGAAAGATCTTTTAAGATTTTTTCTATATATTCAGGGTTTCTTTTTTTTCCATAAAGACCCCTTGAGTAACTAACATTGTTAAAAACTGTCTCAAAAGATTCAACGGCACCATCCTGAGGAACAAGACCAATGATAGATTTAGTTTTTCTGTAATCTTTAACTACATCAGAACCATCTACAGTAATCGTACCTTCTGTTGGAAGAACAATTCCACAAATAGTATTAATGAGAGTCGTTTTTCCAGCTCCATTAGGGCCTAAAAGAGCGATAATTTCACCTTTTTTTATTTCTAAATTAACTTTTTTTAAAGCTATGAACTTATTTCCATAAACTTTAGAAAGATTATTTACAGATATAAGCGTCTGATCAGTCATTGAAGGGCAAATAATATACGAAAAAGTTTAAATTACTATTAGTCACTTTTTTATGATTGTTTTTTAGAATACTTACTTCTTTCTACTAAAAATATACCTATTAAAACTGCTCCAAGCGAAATGACTACTTTATGTGTGATAATTTCATTTAAAAATACAAATCCAAAAAGTAGACCAAAAATAGGAATAAGATATGCCACTTGAGATTGAAAAACTAAACCATTTTTTCTTAAAATATAAAACCTTAACAACCAAGCTCCGGCGGTAGGCACAACTCCAAGATATATCAGAGATAAAGTGGGAATTATTCCTATATCTAAATTCCAGGGTTTTTCTATAATAAAAGATAAAGGAATTAAAAATATGATTGCCCAGATTAAGATAGAGGTTGTGACGTCCTCATTTTTTTTATTTTCTAATTTTAATGTCACTAGTCCTCCTAGAGTATAACAGATAGGGCCTAAAATAATTATTAGTGCTGATAAAATATTAGTTTCATTGATGAGCATATTGTCAGAGAACAAATAAACGATACCCAAGAATCCAATAAGAATACCAGCAGAATTCATAAAAGTAATTTTTTCATTTTTTGTAAAAAAATGCCCAAAAATAGTAGCTGCAATTGGAGCCACAGACATGAGGATAGCCGCTAAATTACTTTGAACTTTAATAATACCATATGAGATAAAGAAAAAAGGAAGAACTAAGTTTACCAGTGCAATAGTTGCTAATAATTTCCACTCTGCCCCTAAAAAATTAATTTTTATTTTTTTAAAATAACAATAAATAAGTAAGGGAATACCAGCAAATAAAACTCTTCCTAATGCTAATGTAATGGGCGTATACGATCCGGATGCAATTTTAATGTTAAAAAATGCAGACCCCCATATGGAAGCTAATAATAACAATACTAAAAAATCGAAAATAGATGCTTTTCTCATTCTTGTACCCTAAAGTGAATTCTTTTATTTTTCTTACCTTTACTTTCATATTTTATAAAATGGAATTTTCCAATTTCTTTAGTACTATTAATATGCGTACCTCCACAGGGTTGTAAATCAACTGAACCAATTTTTACTAACCTTATTTTTCCGCTAATATTGGGAGGCTGGACAGATAAAGTCCTAACTAATTCTGGTTGGACGGCCAATTCTTCTTTAGTAATCCAATCATAAGATACTTGGTGATCTTCTTTGATCAAATTATTTACTTGATCTTGCAAAAGTTCAATATCGTATTTCTCTTCGCCCAAATCAAAATCTATTCTGCTTTTTTCGAAACTTATTTGCCCACCTGTAACGTAGAAAGGTAAAATAGAACAAAGTAAATGCATTGCTGAGTGCATTTTCATATGACGGTATCGTAAATCCCAATCTATCTTTCCGTGGATTGTTTGTCCGACAGTTAAGTTAAAATGACCTTCAATTAAGTGAGCAATCTTTCCATCATTTTTAATTGTATCTATGACTCTGTAAATTTTGTTATCTAAATTAAGTACTCCTTGATCTCCAGGCTGGCCACCACTTTTTCCATAAAATGCCGTTTCTTTTAAAAAAATTTTATCATCTATAATTTGAGTAATAACTGAATCAAATTCTTTAATATAACTGTCTTGTAGAAATAGCATTTTTAATTATTTAAGATTTAGACTGCAGGTGATACTGTAAGCAAGATTCAATACCTCCCTGTGAAGAACTTTCTTTTTGGCAGATTTTTAAAAATTTTTGTTTCTGAAAATTAGAAGCTGTATATAAACCAAATCCAACTATTCCAAATACAACAAAAGCGTATAATATTTTCTTCATTAATTTTGAAAGCTTACAATATCTTGATTTACCATAATATCTGATTTTAATATTGGGCGGACTAGTTCCACACCATCTAATGTTTTGCATCTAGACATAGCGACATAAAGTTGGCCTGCCGCGAAAGCACCTCTGCTCATGTCAATAATGACTTTATCAAATGTCTGACCTTGACTTTTATGTATTGTAATAGCCCATGCTAGTTTCATTGGATATTGCTTAAATGAACCAACGACTTCTTCGCTAATTTCTTCCCTACTATCGTCATACTGATATTGTATACGTTCCCATTTTTCTTTTTTCACTTCATAAATTTTACCATCTATAAAAACTTTAATTTTTTTTTCTGCTATAGAATGAATTTTACCTATGGAGCCATTGACCCATCTTTTTTCTGGGTCATTTTTGATCATTAAGACTTGTGCACCTTGCTTTAGTCGAAGCAATGCGTCAGTGGGAAATATTTCTTTTCCAAAATTACCTTGAGCCTGTGCCTTGAAATTGAATTCTTCACCAGGCACCTGAGTTAAATAATCTTGATTGAATTTATTTGCTTGAGCATTTGTTGTCGTTAGAATAATTTTTCCTTCCATCATATTTACTTTATGGGAAACAGATTCATTAATATCATCTAACTCAGATTTAGTAATTGACCCATCCCGAATGCCATTTAATAATTGAATAAAATACTCATCTTTTTGTCGGTAAATATGTTGGAGTTCTATTTTATGAAAGTGACTATCTTGAAATATATTAGAATGAAAAAAGAAACTTCCACCAGGATATAACCTTCTTAAAATATCCGCCTCATCAAAATTAACAACAGGGGGTAGTTGAAATAAATCTCCAAAGACAACCAACTGAACTCCGCCAAAAGGTTTAGTTAGTTTTTTTCTATGCACTCTTAAACTATAATCAATTGCATCAAAGACATCAGCACGAACCATCGAGATTTCATCAATAATTAGAACTTCTAGATTGAGCAAAATATCTGCATCCCATACTTTTCTTATATGTTTAGTCTGCATCACTTTTGGAGGAAATCGAAAAAAAGAATGTATTGTTTGGCCTTTAATACGAATTGCCGCCACTCCAGTTGGGGCGAGAACCGCAACCTTTTTTTGAGTTATAGTTCTGAAGTAAGATAACAAAGTAGATTTTCCACTACCCGCCTTACCGGTTATATAAAAATTATCATCTGAGTGTTCTATTTGCTGAGAAATATCTTCAAATTCTTTACTTAATTCAAAATTATCTGGCAGTAAATTGTTAAGATTAGATTTCAAGATGTCTAATATATACACATAAAAAAAAATAAAAAAACTTAATTAAGATAAGTAGAATTAAGCTTTTAGATTTCGTGAGATATAGTAATGAGGATCTTTTGATTGCTTTAGAATAGCCGGGATCATTTCAATTAAAGCACGAATAAAACCCTTGTTAGGTTGAGGTAGTTGGTTTTTTATGATTTTATGTAATTTTGGAAGATTGTAAAAAGGAACCTGAGGAAATAAATGATGTTCGATATGGTACTGCATATTAAAATATAATAACCATCCGTGAACTGGATTCGCTAAGAATGTTCTTGTGCTTTCCCTGTGATCCCAAGTATCTGCTCTTAAACCACCATGTTGCAACATAGTAGTCATTTGAAATATTGGACTCCCATACATATTAGGAAGAACAAAAAACATCAGAGGTAAAAAACTTCCAATAAGTATTGCCCATAAAATTACTAGAATTTTTATTAACATGAATATTCTGCTGCTCCATATCATTTTTGATCGTTGGTTTTCTGGAACACAATCAAGCGCAACTGGAGTCATAATTCCAAGCGAGTGAAGGAAAATTTTTTTAAATTCGAAAAAAACTCTTTTAATTCCAAATAAGTCTAAGAAAAATAAATCAAGAAGATTAGAAGGTCTAGATACTTGAATTTCATAATCAATTTCTTGATGGATAGTTCTACTATGATGATGGGTATGGCTCCACCTCCAAGAAACTGGTTCAAAGTATGAAAAAAAACTAGAGATATAATAAAACAAATCATTCAGCCACCTTGTTTTAAAGACAGACCTATGCCCATATTCATGCCATCTCGCATTTGAAAAAGCATAAACAGTTCCATAAATAAAAAAAGCTGGCAAAGACCACCAAGTGCCCCATGTTAAAAAGGCAATATAGCCAGAAATAGCTAAAATAGAAAAATAGCTAATCGTATTAATCCACCCAGGTGAATCTTTTCTCTTTATTAGTTCTTTTAAAATTTTAGGGTCAATTTCAGGCTTAAACCAGGTTTCCATATTTTTATCTAAATCTTCAATTGAATGGTATGAGTATTTTGTCATATAGAAATTATAATAGTCATTTTATTTACTAATTTGAATAAAAATTTTTCCTTCTTCAGATTTAACTGGATAAGTTTTTAAGTCTACACAAGCTGGGGCACTTTTCGCTTTTCCAGTTTTAATATCAAATATACCTTGATGCATTGGACACTCTATTTCTCCGTCAGTCACTAAGCCATCCTCTAAATGAACAGCTTCATGGGTGCAAATACCGTCTGTTGCATAAAATCCATCTTTTATTTTATAAACACAATAAGTCAGTTCTTCAAAGTCAAAACGAATTAGGTCATCCATATCGATCGCGTCTTCTTCACAAACTAAGTGCCAATTATCAGTCGTATTATTCATTATTTTTTTTACGTTAATTTAATTTTTTAGATTAAATAATAAGAAAATAATAGAGTATTTTGTATAAATTTACTATAAGTATGTATAACATACTTGTTATGATAAATTCAAACTCTTCTCTTAGAAATGCACTTAATTTATTTATTGATAAATATAAAATTGAAATTTTACATCACTTGCTCAAAAAACAAATGGGATTTAATGAATTGAAAAATACAATTGGAAAAATTAACCAGCAAATTTTAAGTAAGCAATTAAAGCAATTATTAAAGGACGGTTTAATTAGTAAAGTGGAATTTAAAGAATCTCCTAAAAGACCCATGTATACTTCAACAAAATTTGGAAAAACATTAAAACCTATATTAAATTCGATTATAAAATGGGAAGTTGCCAATACAAAAGAAATTAATAAAGTAAGGAAAAGAAATAATCGTGTCTCTTTATATAATTACTACTGAGATAAAAGCTTATTTAATTTAAAGTCTGCATTAGATAGTATCTCTTTAGTAACTTTTATTTTTTTTTCGGATATTTTGCTAGCAAGTTTAATATCTCTACCTATTTTACCACCCACACCAACTCCACATGCTCCTATAATTTTTCTATTTTTAATGAAAAAATGCACTAGCCCGTCAGTAGCACTAAAACCTCTTTCAACATATGTATCAAAATCTTGGCACAAACCAGTCAGTTGAAGATTTAAATCAAATTGATCGGACCACATCCAAGGTATTTCTTTATAAGATTCTTTTTGACCAACTATATTTTTGCCTGCAATCACACCATGGTTTTGCGCATGTTTCCATGACTCTAGCCTCATATATATTTCATAAAAAGGATGGTAAAAATTTGCAACATCACCAGCAGCATAAACATTTTCAATCGAAGTTTCACAAAATTCATTTGTGATTATTCCATTATCAATTTTAAGATCTGTTTTATTGAATATTTTTACATTGGGCTCAGAGCCTATTCCTGCAATAATCATGTCACATTTTATGATTTCATTATTTGATAATTCAACTTCGTAAGAATCATTATTGTTTACAATGTTGAGGACTTTTGTATTTAATTTAAATCTAACGCCCTTAGCTTCATGCTTTTGCTGAACTATTTTTGCTATCTTTTCAGGAACAATCCTTCCCATAAGCTGAGGTCCCATTTCAATTACACAAACATTTTTTTCAATTTGACTTGCTGAAGAAGCCAACTCCAGGCCAATGAAACCACCCCCAATAATTAAAATATTTTTACAACTAAGCATTTTTTTTTTAATTGCAATGCTCTCCTCAATACTCCTAAGATAATAGAAATTACTACTATCTATTTCTGACTTAATAAATTTTTTATTGCTGCTTCCAAGAGCTATTAATAGTTTATCGTATGGTATTTTTTTTCTTTTACTTGTTTCAACTGTTTGAGATTTAAATTCAACAGCTTCGATAGACTCACTATTGAAAATAGTAATATTATTTTTTTCATAAAAATCTTTATCAAAAAAATAGCAATCCTTATATTTCATTTTGTTTAATATACAATCTTTTGAAAGAGGAGGTCTCTCATAAGGCAAGTAATTTTCATTGGTAATGATGGAGACTATAGATTCAGTATTATTTTTTCTTATTTCTGAAGCAGCATAACAAGCCGTCTGGCCACCACCTAAAATCACAATGTTTTCTTTTTTACTATTCATTAATTTTAAAAATATAATTAAATAATTTTAAATAAAAAATATTAAGATATTTCCGTTAATCTACTTGGTGGTTCGTATTTAGGATCAAAAGCTTGTTTAACGATAGCCGGAATTATTTCTCTGTAAGCACTGACGAGTCCATTATTTGGTTTAGGCATTTGATCTTTAATTAAATTATGTAATTTGGGTAAGTTGTACCAGGGTACCATTGGAAACATATGATGTTCTTGATGATATTCTAACTTCACATAAAGCCAACTTAAAATTGGATTTAAAAGTACAGTTCTTGTATTGATTCGATGATCCTTAACATTAAAAGGTAGTCCTGCATGTTGAGTCAATCCACATAATGCGAAAAAAGTATTTCCATAAAAAGTAGGTAGTAAAAAATATAGAATTGGAAAAATAGTATTAAAATAGATTGAAAGTCCAATTATGCTCACCCAAATTCCCATATGAATTCTTGATGATAGAATTACCTTCCATTGATGCTCTTTAGGGACACATTGATCAATAACAGGTGTAATAATGCCTAATGAATTTTTAAGTGTTTCCGCCAAGTAGGATTGATGTATCCACAGGAGTGGTCCAAAAGGAATAAAGCTGACAAAAAATTTAAATAATTTACTTGGTCTATCAACCTGAATTTCAAAATCAAGAGGTTCTGTTGTATGAAGTGTGTAGCTGTGATGCAAAGTATGAGTCCATCTCCACCTCACAGGTTCAAAATTAGTCATAAAAGAGAATATGTAGCCAAAAAAATCATTAGCACCTCTCTCCTTAAAAAGAGTTCTGTGCCTTGCCTCATGATCATAAGCTCCGCTGAATGCATAAATTGTTCCATACAACCAAAAAAACAAGATACTCCAATACGATCCCCAAGTAACGTAGGCTAGATATCCCATTGATATCAATGCAATGAAATACAAACTAACATATAAAATTCCAGGTCCTGATTTTTTAATACATAATGACTTTATAGTTTTTTTATCTACATCTGGCTTCCACCATATATTAGCACCTAATTTTTCCTCTAAACTTGCAGAAACGTTTTCATCAATTATTATAGCCATATTATTTTTACGGTTATTCTAGTTTATAGATCAAAATAATCCATAGAAAATATTAGATAAGATAAGAATTAATTCAAATTTTTTAATAAGTATGTTTTTCATACTTATTAAAAATACAATTTGTTATAGTTATACATGAAAATTTTTCATATAATTTAAATATAAATAACACTTTCATGGAGGAATAAATGAAAAACATATTATTAATATTAGTTTCTACTTTAATGATTTTTTCGTCATCCGCTTCAGCTA
>CAYZPP010000027.1:0-8584 GCA_964480315.1 uncultured Alphaproteobacteria bacterium
CTGGCTTTTGTGTTTTTGCTGCACAAATATTTGCCATAACTACTGTGTCGCCACAATAAACTAGAACAGACGCGTCTGCCTGCTTGGCTACTCTATTAGTTTCAAGTGTGATATCATAATCACCGTGTTTAAATTTATGTTCAATTTTAGTCATAATAATACTCTTTCTGCCTTCTTCTAAGGACTTACTTTTTTCTTAATTTTAACTTATCTGCTATTTCTATATATTTAGAACCATTTCGATTCTTTAAATAACTCATTAGCCTATTTCTTTTACCAACCATCATTATCAGACCTCTTCGAGAATGAAAATCTTTCTTATGTATTTTGATATGTTCTGTTAAAAGATTTATTTTTTTTGTGAAAAAAAAAATTTGAGATTCAGGTGAACCTGTATCTTTATCTGTTCTTGCTATGTCTTTCAGTTCAATATTCGACATCGTTACCCCTTTCAAAAAGCTTAATTAGATCTACCCAGGATGTCGTCCAGAATAAATCGGAATAATTTTGTTATCTAAATCATTTATGTCAGAAAAATCAAGAATATTCTGAAAATCTATACTCTCAGATAGCTTAAATTGGCCAATCTCAGACCTTATTATGTTCATAGCAACACCAAATTCTCCTAAATTTTTTGCAAATTCTTGCGCAAATGATCGAACGTAAAATCCAGCATTACACTCAATAATAAAATCTATTGAATGAGCGTCCTGATGCTTAATTTTCAAAGAATGGACTGTTACTTCTTTAAATTTTTCTTCTACCAATTCATTTTTTCTAGCTAATTGATATAAATTTTTTCCTTTTGATTTATGGGCAGAAAAAATAGGAATTTTTTGCCTAAAAGAACCAATAAAGTTATTTAAGATTTTAATACGTTGCTCATAGTTGTGATTTGCTTTTTTATAATTTATGTATCTTCCTTCAATATCTTGTGTTTTTGTTTCTGATCCAAAGAATATTTTAACTTGGTATTTTTTTGTCAATGAGTGAATCTGAGGAATAAGTTTAGTTGCTTTGTTGATAGCAATTAATAATAATCCGGAAGCTAGCGGATCTAAAGTTCCCGCAAATCCTATTTTGCTAAATTGAAACCTAAATTTTAATTCTCGAATTATACCAAACGATTCCACGCCTTCTGGTTTATTTACAGGAAGCCAACCGCTATTATGTATGATTTTTTTCACTTTTTTTAAAGCTGATCTAACAATTGCTGAACTTTAATAGATTCTTTATAGGGCTCATCAACATAAAGTGAAATTCTAGGAATGAATTTAGAGGTTAAAGTTTTAGCAATTATTTCTTGCATTTTTTTTGTATATTTTTTTTTAAATTTTTCAAAATCTTTATCCTTAATGTTATGTACTAATAAGACTTTTGCAAATCTCAAATCTTTACTAACTTTTGTATCTGTAATTTCTATTCTAAGTGTTGGGAATTCAATCAAAAACTCTTTATGGGTAACTAGATATTCTGCAATAAGTCTTTTTATAGTAAGTTCAATTTTCTGAGTTCTAAAACTTGGTTTATTATGCAAGCTATAATTCTTTTTGAATTTGTTTAGTTATGTAAAACTCTATCTCATCTTTTACTAAAACATCAGAATAGTCTTTAAATGAAATACCACATTCATAATTTTCTTTAACTTCTTTAACATCATCTTTAAATCTCTTTAACGATCCCACTTCTCCTTCATGAATAATTTTACCTTCACGAACAAGTCTAATTTTAGCTGAATTAGACACATAGCCATTTGTTACATAACATCCTGCAATTGTGCCTAGCTTTGATGAATTAAATATATCTCTAACTTCTGCATGTCCTATGATTTCTTCTTTAGTGTCTGGTGAAAGTAGGCCAGATAATAGTTTGGTCATATCGTCAACTAACTCGTATATAATTGAATAATATCTTATGTCTACCTTGTCTCTTTTTGCTATTGCTCTTGCTTGAGGTATTGCCCTAATATTAAAACCTATAACCAATCCTTGAGCGGATCCAGCTAAACTAACATCACTTTCATTAATTGCTCCTATGGCACTATGAACAACATTTATTGTTACCTCTTCATTGCCTATTTTTTCTAAGGAAGATACTATTGCTTCTAATGAGCCCTGCACGTCCGCTTTAACTATTATAGGAAGTTTTTTTACATCTCCTTTGGATATACTAGACATCATTTCTTCTAAAGATGACTTTTTAACAGACTCTATATTTTCTAATTTTTTTTGCTCTTTGACTTTTGCTGCAATTTCTTTTGCGGCTTCTTCTGTAGGCATTGCGTATAAAGTGTCTCCAGCTAATGGGATGGAATCAAAACCTAAAACCTCAACAGGCATTCCTGGTGTTGCATTTTTGATTTTTTCACCTTTTTCATTTAAAAGTGCTCTGACTCTCCCAAATGCAGACCCACAAGTGAAATGATCACCTTCCGATAAAGTTCCATTATTAATAATCACAGTTGCAACGGGACCTCTTCCTGTTTCAATTTTAGACTCCACTACAATTGCCTCTGCTAATTTATCAAACTCTACATTAAGATTTAAAATTTCGATTTGTAATAAAATATTGTCTAATAATTTATCAAGGTTAATTTTTTTAAGTGCCGATATTTCAGTTTCCAAAACATCTCCTTGGTAACTTTCAACAACTACTTCGTGAGATAATAAATCGTTTCGAACTTTATCAGGATTTACATCAGGAAGATCAGTCTTGTTAATTGCTAAGACAATTGGCACATTAGCTGATTTAGCATGAGAAATTGCTTCGATAGTTTGAGGCTTAACGCTATCATTTGCTGCAACTACCAATACCACAATATCGGTTAAACTAGCTCCTCTAGACCTTATATTAGTAAAAGCGGCGTGACCGGGTGTGTCTAAAAAAGTTATGGTATTGTTTTTATGCATAACTTGATACGCGCCAATATGCTGTGTGATGCCTCCGGATTCTTTTGCTGTAACATTAGTATTTCTTAGTGCATCCAAGAGAGACGTTTTACCATGGTCAACATGGCCCATTACAGTAACAATTGGTGGCCTTGGTCTTAAATTAGAAATTTCAGTTTTTTGATAATTTGAAATTGTTTCTCTTAGACTTACCGATTCTTGTCTTTTAGGATGATGACCAAAATCTGTAACTAATAATTCTGCTGTATCCCCATCTATATATTGATTGGCTGTAGCCATTATTCCGCTTTTCATAAGCGCTTTAATAACCGCTCCTGTTTTTTCAGACATTCTGCTAGATAGTTCTTGAACTGTAATTTTAATTGGAATATCTACATCTCTAGTAATTTTTGAGCTACTTATTACAGAGGGCTTATGTCTTGTTTTTTGTTTTTCTCTTGCTCGTTTGACACTTGAGAGACTTGGAACTTTTTCATAATCAGCTTCTCCCTCTAATAAATTATTTACCGCAAGAGAAGATAGTTTTTTTTGAAAACCAGAAGCATTAATTGTTAATTTTTTTCTTATTGGAACTGTATTTGGCTTAACACTATTTGTACTACTTTTTGCAATAGGCTTGTTATTTGTTGATGATTTTTTTTTATCTTGATTCATATAATATTCAATATACTAGTCTAAATAGATTTCTCTTGCATCCATAATAATTTTTTCTGCAACAACTTTTTCTATTTTTCTGTATAGAATACCTTCTTTTCCTATCAGTTCATCAGTTGAAAGATCAGCTAAATCCTGTCGAGTCATAATATTATTATCGAGTAGAATTTTAATAATCTTATTATCAAAATCAGGAATTTGTTTTAAGTAATCTTCAATATCAGAGTTGTCAATTATTTTTTGTAATTCGATTTTTTCATTTTCTATATATTGAGATGCCCTTGAATGAATTTCAGTTGCAAGCTCCTCATCAAAACCTTCAATTTTTTCAATATCACCAATCTTCGAATTATTAATTTTTTCAATACTGTTATAGCCCTCAACAACTAAAAGTTGAGCTATCATATCTTCCAAATCTAACTTTTCAGCAAATAAACCTGTAACTAATTTGAACTCCGATTGACGGCGCTCTGTGTCTTCTTTTTCAGTTAATATATCAATCTCTAGACCTGTGAGAATTGAGGCTAATTTTACGTTTTGCCCCCTTCTTCCAATTGCGATGCTTAACTGATCATCAGGAAGAACAACCTCTACTTTATTTGAATCGGGAAACTCGTTTACTTTTGCTACCTCTGCTGGTGCAAGAGCATTTTTTATATATGTTGATTTTATTTCAGACCAATTGACTATATCAATTTTTTCACCTTGTAACTCGTTTACAATTGCTTGGACTCTAGAACCCCTCATGCCCACACAAGCTCCGACTGGATCAATAGATTTATCATTTGCTCTAACTGTGATTTTTCCTCTACTTCCAGGATCTCTTGCTACTGAAACTATTTCAATTTGCCCCTCATAAATTTCAGGCACCTCTTGAGCAAAAAGCTTTGCCATAAATTGAGGGTGTGTTCTTGATAGTGAAATTTGATGGCCTTTTACTTCCTCTTTTATATCGAAAAAATAGGCTCTAATTCTATCGCCGTTTTTAAAATTTTCTCTTGGAATTAATTCGTCTTTTCTTAGAAAGCCTTCGGCTTTACCTAAATCAACAATTATATTGCCAAATTCTATTCTTTTAACAATACCGGATAGCACTTCACCAACTTTATCTTTAAAGTCAATAAATTGTCTTTTCTTTTCAGCTTCTCGAACTCTCTCATAAATAACTTTTCTTGCCATATTCGCTGTAACTCTACCAAAGCTTACAGGAGGTAAATCAATCTCTATTTGTCCACCTATGACAATATTAACATCATGTTTTTTTGCACCATCTAATAAAATTTGATTCGACTGAAGAATAGGATCAATAGTTTCTACAACATCTTTAATATGAATTAATTTTGAATTTCCTGTTTCGCGATTGATGGTTGATTTTATATTGTTTTCAATGCCGTATTTTGATTTAGCTATAATCTCAAAGGATTCTTCCATTGCTTCAATTACAATATTAATATCAATACCTTTTTCTTGAGAGACTATCTCAGCGACTTTTAATATTTCTGTTTGATTTATCATATATCCTTAGGTTAATGTGAAACAGGCATCCCTGCTCTTTTTTTAATACTTATCTTTTTAAAGCGCTAAAGTAGAATAATTTATTATTTTTGTCTAAGGCTTTTTTCTCATATTTGGTGCCAATAGCATTAAAAATGCTATATTGCCACATATCAGGGGTATTGCCCAGTATTTTAAAGCCAGATTTAGAGATTAAAATGAGCGCATCAAGAAAATAGTCACCATGATCGCTTGCAAATTCTAAGCGAGAACCAGCCTTCATAATAGGAAGAAGTTGCTTTAAAAGACTTTTATTAAAGGTTCTTCTTTTTTTATGCCGTGTTTTTGGCCACGGATCAGGAAAATATATTCTTACAGTATCTAAGGAGCTATTTGAAATATAGGGCAATAAGTCTTGAACATTATTATAAAAAACAAATAGATTTTTTAAGTTTTTTTCAGACTGGTGGCGAGCTGCGCGCAATATTCCATCTATAAAAATATCACAACCGATATAAGTTTTATTTAAATTCAAAGATGCATCTTCAGATATTTTCATTCCATCACCAATTCCTATTTCTAAAACCAAGGTTTGATTTTTTATATTTTTAAAAAAAAGTTTAGATGGCTTAAATAATAATTTTTGAAAGCGTGATAATCTTTGAAAAGACTTACCCTGCTTCCTTCCAAAATATCTACCTTCTGATTCGATCATAAAAAATTCCACAAATGTGAATTAAAAGTAAAAATATAATTGTTATTATTAAAAACGGTTTGCATTTTTTATTAAAAGAAGATTTAGAAATATTAGCACTTATAAAACCAGATTTATTATTATCTATTTTTTGTATAATTTCACCATTGAAATTAACTACAGAAGAGATACCTGAAGGGGTAGATCTAACTAAGATTTTTTTTTGCTCAACGCTTCTTAACAATGAATTTTTAAAATGTTGAATAGGACCAAAATGATTACCAAACCATGAGTCGTTAGAAATTTGAATAATAAAATCTGTACTACAAAGATTATTTTTAATTCGAGAGGAGTCAAAAATAGATTCAAAACAAATCATAGGACTCGCCAAAAAATTCTTATATAATTTAATATCATTATCTCTTTTTCCTTTAGAAAAACCTAAGCCCATATTTAAAAATTTACTAATTCCTAATGAATTAAAAGGGAGGTACTCCCCAAAAAGCACAAGTTTTTGTTTGTCATAATATTGCTCTACTTCACCATTACTACCAATCAGATACATACGGTTAAATAATTTATGATCTTCAATGGCGTTAGCTCCTAGAATAATTTTTTGATGACCTAATAGTAAGTTACCTATTCTTTTTAAAATAATTTTTCTATTATTTAAATCGATATTTAGTGATCCCTCAGGCCAAATTATAAGATCAGATTTTGGAAAATTTTGAAGCCCTTCTCTTGTAATCTTTTCATAAATTTCTAAGTTTTCTATACTGGAAGAGTTAATAAGCGAATTTTTTATATTAGGCTGAATAATTAAAATTGATAAAAAATCAGACTTTTCAGTTAAAGCTTTATCGTCATAACTATTTATTGGTAAAAATTGTAATCCGTAGAGGCCGCAAAAAAAAATAGCAGATAACAATATCATAATTTTATTTTTATTAAGAAGAGCATAAAGACAGAGAGCAACAATCAAATGCGTAATAATCCCAAATCCGTAGATGCCAATAAGCTGTATAATTTTTAAAATAAATAAATTATTTACCCATATAATAGATGAGGGATTCCAAGGAAAACCACCTAATATAAATTCTTTTATAATGGCCACCAAGGTCAATGAAAGTGGAATAAAAATTATTTTTAAATTTATTTTTTTGATTATCGCGTTAAGAAATCCTATAATTATCACATTTAATGAAGCCAATACATTAGATAATAAAAATACCATTATAAAGCCTAGTAGAGTGTAAATTATTCCACCAGTTTGAAATGATTTTGATATCCAAATAAGTGAAATAAAATAATTAAGTAAAAAAAATAAATAAAGAAATTTTAAATTAAAATTTTTGTTACTAAAATAGCAGTAAAAAATAATAATAAATGAAACTAAGTATAAAGGTGATACTGAAAAAGGAGGGAGAGATAAAAAATAAAAAACTGAAGATAATGGTATTAAGAGAAATAAGTACTTATTATTAGATAACACACTATTTAGCTTTGGCACCATGAACAACAACTTCTAAAATTTTTCTTGAAGATGCCTTAAACACGGTAAAAGATAATTTTTTATTAATCTTAAATTTTTCATCTTTTTTTGGAACGCGGCCAGCTAAATTAAAAATAATACCCCCAATTGTGCCCACGTCTTCCTTTAAATTTTCAGGAATTTGAGTATTAAATTCTCTTTCAAAATCATCAATAAGCATTGCTGCATCCATAATAATTTTTTTATTTTCTATATGAAAAAGAGGTTCTTCTTCACCGTCATGCTCATCTTCTATTTCACCAACAATTTCCTCTACTAAATCTTCAATTGTTATAAGTCCGGCTACACTGCTATATTCATCGATCACTATCGCTAAATGAGTATTTTGTTTTTTCATCTTTTGTAATAAATTAAAAACTGGAGTTGTTGAGGGCACGTAAATTACATCTCTCATTAAAGATTGGATTTTGAAGGATTTTAGGTTTATTTTTTTAAATAAATCTTTTATATGCACCATACCAAGGCAATTATCTAAGTCTCCTTTAACTACAGGCATTCTTGAGTGAGCCTCTTTATTAATTATTTTAATTAACTTTTCTTTTGTAATATTTTCATCAATAAAAACAATTTCTCCTCTAGGGACCATGACGTCATCAACAATTTTTTTATGAACATTTAATAAATTATTGAAAATTTTTCTTTCTTCAATTTTAGCAACTCCTGATGTGTCCGATGTGGCAGAAATAAGATTAATAAGTTCAGACTTAAAAGACTCATCTTTAATGAGATCTTTTAATAATTTAAGCGTAATATTTTTTTTAAACTTCATGAGTTTTTTTTAGTCCTAAATTAATCATACAAATATTTTCTAACATTCTCATAGTTTCTCGATTGTCTTTATCATAGTGGCTATATTTAAATAAATGAAGCATTCCATGGGTCAGCAACATAAAAAAATTCTGAGGTGAATAAATAATATGCTTCTTAATATAGCTTTCAGTTATTGCAATATCTCCTGAAAACCCAATATCTCCAAAAGAAATCACATCTGTGATTTTATTTTTATTTCTAAATTTTTTATTTAAGGATTTGATTTCTTGGTCACTAACAATTTTAACACAAATTTCTGAAATTCCTTCTATGTGATGAAGTGATTGAAAATAAGTCATCAGAATACTCAATTGTTTTTTTGATTTATGAAAAAATTCTCGAAAATTTTTATCACCTATAAAAGAAATTTCTAATTTTTTATTTTTTATTTTCAATATAAATTTTACTTATCGTAAGCGTTAATTATTTTTTCTACTAATCCATGACGACAGACGTCACTACTATTTAAAT
>CAYZPP010000028.1:0-8363 GCA_964480315.1 uncultured Alphaproteobacteria bacterium
ACTAAATTACCTGATAATTTGAATGTTGATAAAATCTCTCTTTTTAAAAAATAATAATTATTTATTTTTAATTATTTTTCTTATTTTTTTGATAAGAAGTATAAGTTTATTTTTCTCATCTTTAGAGTTACAAGGTGATGAAGCTCAATACTGGTACTGGGGTACTTATTTTGATTGGGGATACTATTCAAAACCACCTTTAATTGGTTGGATGATAGGTTTATTTACTTCTTTATTTGGTAATACTGCATTTATTATTAAATTTCCTTCACTTATTGCTCACTTTTTAACAGCAACTGTTCTGTTTAAATTATCCTTATTATTTAAAAGAAATAGAGAGGAAAGCCTATTTCTTTCTATCTCTTATTTAATTTTTTTTGCAGTTAGTCTCTCATCTAATATTATTTCAACAGACCCATTCCTTTTATTATTTTGGACTCTATCTTTATATTTCTTAAAACTTTCTATTCTTAAAAATTCAATCAAGTATGTTCTTCTAACAAGTATTTCTGTAGCACTAGGATTTTATGCAAAATACGCAATGATTTATTTTTTTCCATGCAGTATATTTTTGATAATTCTTACAGATGAGCGAAGACAATTAATTATAAATATTTCTATTATTTTAGGTTTAGTTTTACTATTAATAAGCCCTCATGTTTATTGGGTTTATATTAATAATTGGCTGACTTTCCTTCATACGGGAGATAATTTTAATTGGGGAACATCTTTATTTAATATTAAACAATTGTTTAATTTTATACTAAGTCAATTTTTCATTGCCACCCCTATTATTTTCTTCTTTTATTTAAAAGGGTTTATAAAATTTAAAAAATTTATTAGCTTATATCCGTTTGAAATTTCTTATTCTTTACCAATACTTGTTTTAATAACTATTCAAAGTTTTATTAGTAGAGCGAATGCTAACTGGTCATCAGTTGCTTTCATAGGAATAGCAATAATTGCTTGCAATATAATGTACAGCAATTATAAGAAATTGCTTTATTTAAACATAATATTAGGAATGATTATTTTATTTTTAGTGAGCTTTCTTATTGTGAGCCCTCCTAATATATCTCCATTTAACAAACTTCAAGGGATGCGAGATGCTGCTAATGAAGTTAAATCTTTAGATGATTCACTTGCCGTAGATTATATAATTTTTGATGACCGCATGAATATTGCTAAATTTCTTTATTATTTACCAAATAAAAGAGAAAAAATTAGATATCTTACAGCTGGCAACCAACCAAGTAATCATTTTGAAATGCTGATGCCTATCACCATTGAAGACATCAAAAACAAAAAAATCATAATGATACACCGATATGAACAGCCTTGGACTTCAAGAAATAATTATTTATTAGTGAAGCAACTCTATAAAATGCCAAATTACAAAAATAATTTTTATATTAGTTATTTTGAGTAATGCAAAATATTTGGCGATCTCGTCAGGACTCGAACCTGAAACGCAAGGGTCGAAACCTTGAATGATATCCATTTCACCACGAAACCAAAATTAATATATCAATATGATAAGTATGCTTCAAAAAGTATGCTTTTCTGATAAGATAACAATATGATAAAAATTCCAAAATTAACAAAAATGGGTACAGGAGGTAAAATTATATTAGGTATTAATATCTTTCTTGCCTTTTTAGTACTATCAATAATTCTTTATAATTATTTCATAGGTTTTTAATGTTTATTTTGATTATTTCTAATAAATAAAATAATAAAAAATTGTGAAACTTAATAAACTATTTCTTAAAATATGATTCCTGTTTTAAATACAAGCAATACCTTTGATTTTTCAATTAAAATATACTACGAAGATACCGATGCGGAGGGAGTTGTATATTATGCAAACTATTTAAAATTTATAGAACGAGCTAGAACTGAAATGATCAATGCCTGTGGAACTAGCTTAAAAAAACTTCATAAAGAATACGAATCTAGATTTATAGTTAAAATTTGTAATTTAGATTATATTAAATCAGCTCATTTAGAAGATTTACTACAAGTTAAAACATCTCTCGTAAAATTTTCCAATGCCTCTTTTGTGCTAAATCAAATAATATATCGTAATGATGAATTAATATTAAGAGCAGAAGTTGTTATTGTTTGTATCGATAATTATCATAAGCCTTCAAAAATTCCTATTTTTCTTAAAGAAAAAATTCAATTATTGATTGGAAAATAATGAAAGCCCTATGGTCCCCTAACAATAGTTATATTAAAAAAACAAATATTTTTATTTTTAAAAAATTTATAGAAAAAGACCTAGATATTAAACTTATCAACTATGATAAATTTTGGAAGTGGTCTATTCAAAATAAAGAAATATTTTGGCTAAAGATAGCTGATTATTTTAAATTAAAAATTATTAAGCAGAATAATTTTAAAAGTTATAAAAAAAATAAAGAATTTATCAATAGTAGTTTTTTCCTAAACTCAAAAATGAATTATTTTAATGAAGTAGATAAATTCCATTCAAAAAATATAGCAATTAAATTCTTTTCAGAAAATAATTATTTTAGTTCAACAACATATGAGAATTTACATCAAAAAGTAAATGCATTGGCTTTTCATTTTAAAGCAATTCAATTAAAAAAAGGAGATCGTGTAGTAGGTTATTTACCTAACATACCAGATACAATAATTTGCTTATTGGCGTGTTCTAAATTGGGGTTAGTGTGGTCGTCATGCTCACCTGATTTCGGAGTAAAAGCGGTTATAGATAGATTTCATCAATTAAAACCTAAATTACTAATCATTTGTGATTACTATATTTATAATGGAAAAAAATTTAAATATTCAAATCAATTAACTAAAATTCAAAATATTTTAAAAATACCCAATATAATAAAAACTTCTTATCCTTCAAAATTAGCTAAGAAGTTAGATTTACAAAAAATATATTCTAAATACAAAAATACAAAAATTTTAAAAAACATATTAGTTCCTTTTGATCATCCACTTTATATTTTATTTTCAAGTGGAACTACGGGATTACCAAAATGCATCACTCACAGTCACGGCGGCGTAACCTTGCAACATATCAAAGAATTGTCTCTTCATACTAATGTATCTTCGGAAGACAATATGCTTTTTTTTACCACGTGTGGTTGGATGATGTGGAATTGGATGGTCTCAAATTTATTATTAGGAGCTACTATTACTCTTTATGAAGGATCCCCATTTTATTCTGATACTAAAAATTTTATTAAGGTTATTAAAAAAAGTAAAGCTACAATATTGGGTGCCGGCGCTAAGGCTTTTGAGCATTTGAATTCAAAAAACTTATTAAAAAAATATACATATGTTAATAATTTAAAATCTATTTTGTCTACTGGTTCCCCTTTATCTGATGAAACTTTTGATTTTATAAACAAAAAAATCAATAAAAATGTACCAATTCACTCAATAAGTGGAGGAACTGATATAGTTTCTTGTTTTATGTTGGGCAATCCTATGAAGCCAGTTTATAGAGGTGAAATTCAATCCCCTGGATTAGGGATGGATATTGATATATTTGATGAAAATGGACTACCTACTAAGAAAACAGGTGAATTAGTTTGCAAGAGCCCATTTCCTTCAAAGCCAATTTATTTTTGGAATGATAAAAAGAATAAAAAATATAAGGATGCTTATTTTACAAAATATAAAAATATCTGGAGTCACGGTGATTTTGTAAAAAAAACTACTAATGGAGGCTATCGAGTGTTTGGAAGGTCCGACGCAACATTAAACCCAGGTGGCGTCAGAATTGGAACCGCAGAAATTTATGATATCTTAAATTCTTTAAGTTTTATTGAAGATTCATTAGCAGTAGGATTTAAATATAAGAATGATGAAAAAATATTAGTCTTTGTTAAAACATTGACACTAAAGATCATTACTCATAGTCAAATCTTAAAGATAAAAAAACTTATTAAAAATCAACTTAGCCCGAGACACGTGCCCTGGAAAGTGTTTCAAGTAAAAGATATCCCCAGAACAAAAAGTGGAAAAAACTCTGAAATAATAGTCAAAAAAACACTTAATAATGATAGGATTTCTAACTTAGATGCTTTGGCTAATCCTGAGTCTTTAAGAGAATATAAGGGTATAAAAATTTATGAATGAAGTGTTAATTATTGATGCTATTAGAACTCCTATAGGAAGTTTTTTAGGTCAATATAAAAAAATAGAATCTGTTGATTTGGGATCTTTTTGTATAGAAGGTATTTTCAATAGGAATAAAAATTTAAATAAAAAAGATGTTGAAGGTTTAATCTTAGGTCAAGTTTTAACAGCAGGACTAGGAATGAACACAGCAAGACAAGTTTTGCTGAAATCGGGTCTCTCTCAAAGCAGTTTTGCTTATTGCGTTAACCAAGTATGCGGTAGTGGAATGAGAGCTGTTATTGACTCAGCATTAAAAATTCAAAGCAAAGAAAATGAACTTCTATTAGCTGGAGGCCAAGAAAGTATGTCGCTAGCAAGACACACATCCTTATTACGAAAAAACATAAAATTAGGCAATGAGGTAATGATTGATACAATTTTATCTGAAGGTTTGACAGATATTTTTTCAAAAGAACATATGGGCATCACAGCAGAAAATGTTGCCAAGCGATATAAAGTTACGAGAAAAGAGCAAGATGAATTTGCATTCAGTTCTTATCAGAAAGCCTATAAAGCATTAAAAAATAATTATTTTAAAAATGAGTTAATTTCCACCTCTTTAATTGATGAAGTCAGGCCTGATACTAAATTGCAAAAACTATCTTTACTCAAAGCTGTTTTTAAAAAAGAAGGAACCGTTACTGCTGGAAACGCATCCTCAATCAATGATGGCGCTGCAATGTTAGTGCTTAGCTCTGAGGACTATTGTAGAAACAATAATGTTAAGCCAATTGCTAAAATTATTGGATGGTCAGATTATGCTGGAGATCCAGATTACATGGGAATTACTCCAATCCACGCCATTAAGAATTTAATGAAAAAACTAAATGTATCTCTTAATTTTTTTGACTTAATTGAAGTAAATGAGGCTTTTTCAGCAACTTCCGTAGCGGTTCAAAAAGAACTTGGCATCAAAAAAGAAAGATTAAATATTTGCGGAGGAGCTATTGCTCTTGGCCATCCAATTGGCTGTTCAGGCTCTAGAATCATTACAACACTTGTCCATCAACTTAAAAGAACTAAAAAAAAATATGGTATAGCAAGCATGTGTATTGGTGGTGGTCAAGGCCTTGCGGTTGCAGTTGAGATCCTCTAACTAGCTCAGATGCAATTAAGCAGTTCTCTTAAAGCAACAATTGTACTTTGCTTAGCTTCTCTATTCTGGTCTGGAAATTTTATCATTGGTAGGCTCGCTTCAACAGAAACTATTATTTCACCTTTATCTCTTGGTTTCTATAGATGGGTTATAGCTTTTATAATTTTAACTCCTTTCTGTCTACACTCATCTATAAAAGTCTTTAATCAAATTAAACAACAACCTCTAGTATTCTTCATCATCATTTTAACTGGCCCAACATTATTTAATACTTTTATTTATTTAGGATTAACATCCACCAAAGTAATTAACGCGCTTTTAATTGTTTCTACTACACCAATGCTAATCATATTATTTAATTTTTTATTATTTAAGATTAAATCTTCAAAAATTCAATTTTTAGGAATTATTATTTCTTTAGTTGGTGTTAGTTATGTTATTACTAAAGGAAACTATCATAACTTTTTTAATTCTGAATTTTATGGTGGAGATATCTTTATTATTTTAGCTGTAATTTGTTGGGCCATTTATTCAATATTTCTTAAAAAGAATGAAACGGGCATAGAAGGAATATCTTTTCTTTATATCTCATTTGGTTTTACAATTTTATTTTTATTTCCAGTATATCTTTTTGATATACTTATTCTTAATCATAGTATCGTCATAAATCTTACTTCAATACTCACAATTGGGTATACAGGTATTTTTCCAAGTATTTTTTCATATCTATTTTGGAATATGGGCGTCTCTCTAATTGGGGCAAATAAATCGGGTCCCTTTCTTCATTTAATGCCCATTTTTGGAGGCATTCTAGCTTTTCTAGTATTTCAGGAAACACTTGAAACATATCACTACATGGGGATCATTTCGGTCTTCTTGGGCATCTTAATTACTCATAAAAAATAGTATTATAAGTCATTAGATTTCTTATAAGGAGGAATAAAAAATGGCTAATAAAAAACCAATGAAGAGAAGAGGCTTTCTTAAGGCTGCCGGAGTAACCGTTGCTGCTGCTGCTGCTGTATCTTCTTTTCCGACTCCTGCAATTTCAGAAGGCCACAAAGAATGGATAGCCTGTTCAGCTTTTGGTAAAACCGGCATACTAGGTGATGCTCTTTCTCAATTTGCAACTTTTGTTAACTCACAATCCAGTAAAGTAAAAATTAAAGTCTATTTTGCTGGAGAATTAGTTCCAGGATTAGAGGCTTTAGATGCCGTAAGATCAGGAGCTGCTCAAATGGCTTATGGAGCCCCTTACTATTGGACAAATATTAGTAATGCAACTTCATTAGTCGCTGCTATGCCTTTTGGTTTAACTGCCCAAGAACAAAATGCCTGGTGTTATTATGGAGGTGGCATTGATGCCGCTGACGTAGTTTATAATGAATTAGGTGTTAAGTTCCTGCCTTTAGGAAATACAGGAAATCAAATGGGAGGTTGGTATAATAAAGAAATTAATTCTATCGATGACTTCCAAGGTTTAAAATTTAGAATGCCAGGTATTGGTGGTAAGGTTTTAGAAAAATTAGGAGCTTCAGTTATTTTATTAGCCGGTGGTGATGTTCTTCCAGCTCTTGCATCTGGTGCTATCGATGGTACTGAATGGATTGGACCTGCTGCAGATTTAGGAAAAGGTCTTCATCAGGCTGCAAAATACTATTACAATCCAGGCTGGCATGAACCTGCAACAATTCTTGATTGTTCAATAGATCTTAAAGAATGGGAATCTCTTGATGACGATACTCGTAGTCTCATAACCCAAGCCTCAAAAGCGACTAATATGGAAGTTTTATCAAGATTTCAGGCCGCTAATGACGGAGCTTATCAAAAACTAATTAATGAGCACGGAGTTCAAATGAGACAAGTTCCGGATGATGTTATGAACAAGATTGGAGAAGCGGCAGCAGAAGTCTTAATAGAGTATGCAGCTAAAGACTCACAATCTCAGGCATTATTTTCACATCTAGCCAAATTTAGATCAACAGTAATCAGATGGACAGGAGTTTCTGAAAAGGAATATTTGAGAATAAGAAATCTTCCTTTTAAATTCCCTACAGCTTAATTTACAAATTATAAAAGGCCCTCACTTATTTAATTAAGGGCCTTTTAAAAAATAGATCTAGGAAGCCATGTTGCTATCTCTGGAATAAAACCAACAATTATCAGAGCAATAATTTGAATACCAATATAAGGCAAAACTCCCCTATAAATATTTTTTGTTTGAATCTCAGGTGGAGCTACCCCTCTGAGAAAAAATAAAGAAAATCCAAAAGGAGGAGTTAAAAAACTAGTTTGTAAGTTGAGAGAAATCATTATGCCGAGCCATAAGGGATCAGCCCCATTAGCAATAAGCACCGGCCCAACTAAAGGAACAATAACAAAAATAATCTCAATATAGTCTAAAAAGAAGCCAAGAAAAAAAATTGCCAACATAACAATTACCAACGCACCAACTTGCCCACCAGGAAGAGTGCTTAAAACACGTTCAATTAATTCGTCCCCTTTAAAGCCCCTAAAGACTAATGAGAACATTGAAGCGCCAATTAATATGACAAAAACAAAAGAACTTAATTTTACAGTATTGAAAGAAACATCTTTTAAATTTTTGAATGTCAGTTCACCTTTGGTGAAAGCTAAAATTGCAGCTCCAGCAGCTCCAACTGAAGCAGACTCAGTAGGAGTTGCTACTCCTAATAAAATTGAACCCAATACTAATAAAATTAAAATTAATGGTGGAATGATATTTTTAAATGCTTCAATATATATTTCAGATCTAGACCTAGCTGTTTCAATGGCAGGACAAGAATCAGGGTATATTTTAGCATAAAAATAAATAAATATTATAAACATCGTAACTAACATTAATCCTGGCAGCATTGCTCCTGCAAATAGATCAATTGCAGTAATGGGGTCGGGAGCTAAATTGCCTGCAATTAAAGCAGCTTCTTCATTCGCTCCCTGAAGAATATCAGCTAGCAAAACTAAAACGATAGAAGGGGGGATAATTTGACCTAACGTGCCTGCTGCACAAATAGTTCCTGTAGCAATTTTTTGATCGTAGCCTGCCTTTAACATTGTTGGTAAAGATAGCATTCCC
>CAYZPP010000029.1:0-8347 GCA_964480315.1 uncultured Alphaproteobacteria bacterium
TCTGCATTTCCAGTTAATTGTTTTTTCCACTATTTTATATTTAGTGTTAATAAACAAAAATGCAATAAGTTAACCTGAAAATTCATAGAAGTTGATCAAGAAGATATCGATTATGAGATTTTAGTTAAATGACCCATTTTTCTCCCTAATTTTATTGTTTTTTTTTCATAATCATAAAAGAAACTATTCTTTAACATTGTTTTATTGCGATAGTTATTTATCTCCTCACCAATCACATTAACCATCTGTGCATTTTTGATTTTCTTAGGTTCTTTTTTTTCAAGATTACACACTGCTCTAATATGAGATTCAAATTGGCTACAATTGTATGCTTCAAGTGTTAAATGACCTGAATTATGAACTCTAGGGGCGATTTCATTAACATAAATTTTTTGTTCTTGATCAATAAAATATTCAACACACATAGTGCCAATATAGTTTAATGAATTAGCAATAATCTCTGATTGTTTTCGAGCTAGTTTTGACACCTCTGAATCTATGGATGCCGGAATAGTTGATGTGTGTAATATTTGATTTTGATGAATATTTTCTATTGGCTCATATGTAAAAATTTTACCATCCTGATATCTAGTAAGTATAATTGAGAATTCTTTTAGTAAGTTAATTTTTTTTTCTAAAATATAAGGAATATCGTAATTAATATTAATCAAATCATCTTTTGAATTAATTACTGATTGCCCTTTACCATCGTAGCCCATCCTCCTTGTCTTAAGCATTGCTGGAAAAATTGTATCGTTTATTACTGAGTCTTTATTAAGATCTACAAAATCAGTAGTGTTAATATTTAATTTATTTATGAAATCTTTTTCGAGTAATCTATCTTGAATAATTTGATTAATTCTAGGATTAGGGAATACTGGTTTAGATTCCAAAATATAATTTAAAGTTTTAAAAGGAATATTTTCAAATTCAAATGTGACAACATCACATGATTCCATAAAGTCATTTATGCTATCCCAATTATCATAAGGTTGTATTAGGGATATTTGCGAGTAATTAATTGCGGGTGAATCTTTTTCATCCGAATAGATAAAAGTATCAACTCCAATTTTATTGGCAGCTTGTGTGAGGAGCATGCCCAATTGACCACCTCCTAAAATTCCCAAAACCATATGTATTATTTTGGGTTTTTTGACACGGATTTAGTTTGTTTATTTCTCCATGTGATAAGTCTTTTTTCTAAACTCTTATCTTCTAGTGACAAAATAGATGCAGCCATGAGTGCAGCATTTTTAGCACCACTCTCACCAATGGCTAAAGAGGCAACAGGAATGCCAAATGGCATTTGAGCAATAGATAGGAGGCTGTCTAATCCTTTAAGTGATTTGGTCTCTACCGGAACACCTAGCACTGGCAAATGAGTCAAAGCCGCAACCATTCCTGGTAAATGCGCAGCTCCACCAGCTCCAGCTATAATAATTTTAATATTATTTAGATGTGCTGTAGACGCGAATTCATAAAGCCTCTTTGGTGTTCTGTGCGCTGAGACGATATTCGTTGAATAATCTATTTTTAATAATTTAAGTATCTGAGCTGTCTTTTTTAATAGGATCCAGTCTGATTGACTACCCATGATAATGGATACGATAGATTTGTTTTTTTTTAAATTTACCATTTTTATTAGATAATATTTATTTATTTACTAATTTCGATATTTTTCTGAAGTAAAGCCAATAAGGCATTATCTTAACAAACTTCATTATAAAATTAAAAGGAAAAGGGAAACTTATTTCAAATCCCTGTTTACTGATCTTTTTTTTAATAATAATGGCCGCTTTTTCGCTAGAAATTAAAAAAGGCATTTTAAAATTATTTATTTTTGTAGCTGGAGTATCAACAAAACCAGGGCATATTAACTTTATATCGACTAAATATTTTTCAGTTTCTATTTTCAATGACTCGGCAAGATTGATTAGAGCTGCCTTTGTTGGTCCATAACTTAAAGATTTTGGTAATCCTCTATATCCAGCTACTGATGAGACAATAGCTAGTAGGCTTCGGTTTGGCTCCTTAAGACGATTTCTTATTTCTAACAAACATCTATAAATAGATAATAAATTTATATTAATTGTTTCTTCAATACTTTCTTCAGTAAATGTATCAAAATCATCATTTTTATAAATACCCGCATTAAATATAAAGGAGTTAAGATTGGGAAACTTTTTAAGAATAGCTTTAAATGTTTTTTTTATATTTTCTTTTTTAGTTAGATCGCATTTAGCAATTATAAGATTCTCTAGAAATTTTTTTTGAAGGTTTTGAAGTGTTTTAATATTTCTTCCTAATCCAATTACCGTCCACCCATTATTTAAATATAATTTTGAAAGTGCAAGTCCTATTCCACTTGTGGCACCTGTAATTAGAATAATTTTATTTGGTGAATTCATTAATAAATTTTTCAGCATTGCTTACATGTAAGTTCAACTTAGAACTCGACATTTTATTTAGAGACATGCTCATTATGGATAGTCTAGGGTTTTTTTTAAAAAAACTCTCATTTTTTTTAATAAAATTCCAATAAAGACCGTCTACTATATCTGTCCATGGGCCTTTTTTATAATTACTCATTTTTAAAAGATAATTTGAACCGCATATATAAGGTTTAGAAGCAAAAATTCCTCCATCACTATGTAACCCCATCCCAAATACATTAGGAATCATAACCCAATCAGAGGAGTCTACAAATGTTGTCATGAACCATTCATACACTTCAATTGGTCGTATGCCTGATAAGTTCATTATATTTGCCGCTATCATTAGTCTTGGTATATGATGAGCATAGCCAGTTTCATTTAAGTTTTTTATTAAATCATTTAATATTGGTATGGAGGTAGTACCGTCATACCAATGACTTGTTAATGATCTCTGGTTATTAAAAAAATTTTTCCCTATCATTTCCTTATAATAATTTTGATTTATACCCCTTATAAACTCTCTCCACCCTATAATCTGCCTAACAAAACCTTCTACGTTATTTAATCCTACTTTATCAAAATCTATATTTCTTAAGGCTTTGATAATATCTGTTGGACACAAAATACCCAAATTTAGAGGAGCGCTCAATAAGCTATGATTAATAGGGCTTTGATTAGTAGATACAAAATCCTCATAATTTCCAAAATTTTGTATTTTATTTTTAATAAAATGATTCAGGGCAGTCATAGAATCTTTTCTATTAAAAGGAAAAACTGATTTTTTATTAAGAATACCAAAGTGGGTACTGAAATATTTGTTAATTGATAAAGAAATATCTTCATAATATTTTGAGGTATAGTTATTTACTTCAGTAAATTCATAATCTCTCGGTATCCTCTTCCTATTATCTTTATCAAAACTCCATTGTCCGCCTAGTGGCTTGCTATTAATCATAAGGATATCTAGTTTTTTTCTTTGGTATTGATAAAAAGTAGTCATTAATGGTCTTTTATCTTTGAATAAATTTTCAAATTCCTCTCTTTTAGTTAAAAACATAGGGGAAGCTAAGAACTCATAACTAATTCCATTTTTATTTACAAATTTTAAAAAACTATTTTCGAATAGCTTGTCTTCTATTTCAAAAAGACGAATTCTTTTTATCTGGTTTTTTTTTATAAAATAAAAAAGGTTATCAAAATAATTTTTATTTTTGATTGTTTTTTCAATAGTATAGTAATCAACATTATAACCTTTTCCGATTAAGTGATCCTTATATTCTCTCATTGAAGCCAGAAAGTAATAAATTTTTTGCTTATGATGCTTTAGGTAAGTGCAGAGACTTTTGTCTTCCGCCATATAGACGGTATGGTCATTTTTGAACTTATTTATATGTGAGTTGTCAAATAATTGATTCCCCAATATTATAAAAGCGTTCATTAAATTTATATAAAATACTTTACTTATTTAGTGTTGATATTCGATCTACCACCATCAACATTAAAATTTTGACCAGTTATCCAACTAGCTTCAGGAGACATCAGATATGCGGCTAGAGAGCCAGAATCTTTCCCTTCTCCGAGTCTTCCCATTGGGTGCAATTTAGCAATTCCCTCACTCATTGGCACACTATCAGTTAAGAAAGATGACATTTTTGATTTTGTTAAGCTGGGCGAAATACAGTTAAAACGTATTTTTGGTGCATATTCAGCGGCTAAAGAAATCATGGCCCCCATTAGGGCACTTTTGGAGGAAGATATTGCTGTGTGTAGTTTAAAACCCGACTGTGCTGCTACTGTAGAAAAATATACAATAGATGAAGAATTAGACATTTTTGTTATTGATTGTTGTGTAAAGTAAATAGGGTCCAAAAAGTTTTGCTTATACGTTAATTCAAAATCATCTATTGTAGTTTTTTCAAAAGGTTTCAATAGGATTGATCCTACAGCAAAAATAATACCATCAATCTCAAAATCGATTTGCTTAATATATTCATTAACATGATTATAGTTCGATATGTCGATCACTTGTGAGGAGCAATCTAGCTCTAATGCATTTGAATTTAATTCTTCTTTATTTCTCGATAATAATTCGATGTCCTTACTTTGTGACTTCAATATTTGAGCGCTTGCTTTCCCTATAGACCCATTAGCTCCTACAATTATAATTTTGCCCATGCTTTTTGTACTAATTTATCACATATTAGATTACTTTTTCTGAAAAAGACTAAAAGTATATGTGGCGGTAAGCATAAGAAGTATCGAACCACTTAATTGATGAAGGGCCCCAAGTAATACTGGAACGGCATATAATACCGTTAATATTCCTAATAAAACTTGAATTAATATTACTATTTGAATTAATGCTAAGTGAGTTTTTTGAAAATTTGATGTGATATGACTCCTTGAAGATACAAATATATAAATACTCAAAATAAAAGTTAAATAAGCAAGTATTCTATGAAAAAAATGAACAAGAACTGAATTTGAATAAAATTCACTTATACCCTCATCTCCAATCAAACTATTTGGAATAAATTTACCACCCATTAAAGGCCAAGTATTAAAAGATTTTCCGGCATCCATTCCTGCCATAAATGCGCCATAAATTACAGTTACTGAAGTAAGTGTAAAAAAAAATAAAAATTGATATCTAAAAATTTTTTTTTTATTCGTAAAGCTATAATTATTTGGATGTATCTTTTTAAGAATAAGAAAAGAAATTAGCATTAAGATTGTTTGTGCCATAAAAAGATGAGTTGCCAGTCTTAAATGATCTACATAGGGATTACTGATAAGACCACTTTTAACCATCCACCATCCTATTAATCCTTGCATTGCTCCTAATATAAATAAAAATCCATAAATTAAGAATTCTTTTCTGTTAAAATATTTCTTAATTACGAAATAAATAAAAGGAAAAATAAATATAATTCCTATTATCCTACCTAAAATTCTATGTCCATACTCCCACCAAAAAATATATTTAAATTCATTTAAATTCATTTCACTATTTTTAATTTTAAATTCTGGATAAATTTTATACTGATCAAATAAGTCATTCCAGGCATAGTTACTTAGGGGAGGGATCGTGCCCATTAAGGGATCCCAATTAACCATTGAGAGTCCTGACTCTGTAAGTCTAGTCAATCCCCCAACTATAATCATAATAATAATTAAGGCCGCTAAACTAGTTAGCCAAAACAACACATGCTTATCTCTTGCCAAGACCATAAAGGAAAAGTATTTTGTATTTGAAAATGTTAAAACAGAGATATAGTCGCAATTGAATAATTTAAAAATGAATACCCATAAATGAATCATAGCATATTAGTCACAGACCTTGAGGGGAAAGAGCATAAATTAGAGGCTATTCCAGGCTTTACAATTATGGAGATCATTAGAGATGCAGGCTTGGATTTAGAGGCTATTTGTGGTGGTTGTTGTGCATGCGCTACTTGTCACTGCTATTTGAATGATGATTGGGTCGATAAGCTTAATAAACCAGATGATGATGAGGAATCTATGTTAGATCAAGCATATGAAGTTAAAAAAAATTCGAGACTCACATGCCAACTGACTTTTTCTGAAGAGTTAGATGGAATGAAATTAATCTTAGGGCCAAAGTTTTAATGAATTACGAGGCTTTTAAGTCATGGCCATTTCAAGAAGCAAAAAAGATTCAAAAAAGTAAACAAAGAGAATCTAAAGAAACAATAGTTTTTGAAACTGGTTATGGTCCATCAGGATTACCCCATATTGGAACATTTGGAGAAGTATCAAGAACTAATATGGTCAGATTTTGTTTTGAAAAACTTACAGGTAAAAAAACTAAACTAATTGCATTTTCAGATGATATGGACGGACTTAGAAAGGTACCTGAAAATATCCCCAATAAAGAAATTATTGAAAATTATATTGATTACCCATTGACCAGTGTGCCTGATCCATTCAAAAAGTTTGATAGTTTTGGGGAACATAACAATAATATGCTCCAAGAATTTTTGAATAAATTTCAATTACCTTTTGATTTTCAAAGTTCAACATTAGCTTATAAGTCTGGATTATTTAACGAAACTATCAAAAAAATACTAATTAATTATGAAGAAATTAAAGATGTTGTCCTGCCTACTTTGGGAGAAGACAGAAGAAAAACTTATAGTCCCTTTTTTCCAATTGATAAAAATACAGGAAAAATTCTTCAGGTAAATATAGAAGAAATCAACTTAGAGAATTCTTCAATTCTTTATAGGCATGAAAATAAAACTACTGAAACTTCGGTTTTAGATGGTAAAAGTAAATTGCAATGGAAGGTTGACTGGGCAATGCGATGGGCTGCTTTTGAAGTAGACTATGAGATGTGCGGCAAGGATCTAACTGACAGTTATAATTTATCATCTAAAATTTGTAAAATACTAGGCTCCCCACCTCCAGTTAATTTAATTTATGAACTTTTTTTAGATGATAAGGGGCAAAAGATTAGCAAGTCCGTTGGAAATGGAATTAGTATTGATGAATGGTTAAAATATTCAAATCAAGAGAGTTTGTCTTTATTTATGTTTCAAAGACCTACAACAGCTAAAAAATTACATTTTGATATTATCCCAAAAAATACTGACGAATACCTCAATCATCTTCTTAAATATTCTGATGATAACAGTAATGGTGATAATCCTGCTTGGCATATCCATCAAGAGGATAAGATTATATTTAATACTAAAATAAATTATAGTTTAATTCTTAATGTGATATCCGTATGTAAAACAGATGATCCTAGTGTTATTTTAGGTCTGCTTAATAACTATCAGAGTGATTTTTCAAAAACTGAATTAAGCATAATAGTTAATCTTATTTCTAAAGGAATTAATTATTTTAATGATTTTATTAAACCTAACCTTAAATTTAAAAAACCCAACCAAGAAGAATTTCAAATAATTAAAAATGTATTGGATAAAATTGAAACTATAGATCAAAATGCAACTGCAGATGAATTTCAAACAGCTATTTTTAGTGTGGCTAAAGAATCGATCTATAAAGAAAATATTAAAGATTTTTTTAAATTAATTTATGAAGTGGTTTTTGGTCAAGATAATGGACCTCGATTAGGTTCTTTTATTAAGGTTTACAGTAAGCAAAAAACTGTTAGCTTAATTAATTCAAAACTAAATGTATAAATTTGGACATTATATTTTATCTAAAATTGATCCAGAAATTGCTCATAATTTAACAATTCAAGCTTTTAAATTAGGCTTATACCCTAAGATTAAACATCAGAACCATGATGGTCTTGAACAAATACTGTGGGGGAGGGCTTTTAAAACTCCTATTGGTTTAGCGGCAGGGTTTGATAAAAATGCAGAAGTTATAACTCCTTTATGTAAGCTAGGTTTTAGTTTTATAGAGGCTGGAACGGTTACTCCTTTACCTCAAAAAGGTAACTCTAAACCAAGAATCCATCGCCTTAAAAAACAAAAAGCTTTAATTAATTCTCTAGGATTTAATAATAAAGGTTCAGAGCAATTCAAAAAAAATATTTTAAAGTCTAATATGACCAATAATTCACAAGATAGAATATTGGGTATTAATATAGGCAATAATAAAAATACAGAAAACATTCTAGATGATCTAAAAATACTTTTTGAAAACTTATATAGATTTGGCGATTACATAGCCGTCAATCTTTCGTCTCCTAACACACCAGGATTAAGAGATAACCTTAAAAGTTATAATTTTGAGAGAATTGTTAAAGGCATACATAATTTAAGGGAAATAAATAATTCAAAAGTTCCAATTTTATTTAAAATATCTCCAGATATTTCAGTTCAAGATAAAAAAGATATCGCATTGATTGCTCTTGCGAATGATATAGATGGCTTAATTTTAACTAATACGACAGTTGAAAAAGTTTAAAGGGT
>CAYZPP010000030.1:0-8305 GCA_964480315.1 uncultured Alphaproteobacteria bacterium
AAGTTCAAATTAATGAAGATGGGTCTATTAAGGCAAATAGAATTTTTCAAACAACTAATGAAAATATTTATGCTATAGGTGATGTTCTTAATTATATCAATTTAACACCAATGGCTATTAGACAGGGACATTATATTTCTGAAAAAATATTTAATAAAAAAAATTTGCAGTACGATTTTAGAAATGTGCCTACCGCTGTCTTTTCATCACCTCAACTTGGCACTGTTGGCTTAACATTGGATACAGCTAAATTGAATAAAATAGATTGTTATGAGCTTAAGACTGAATTTAAATCTATGAAAAAAAGTTTTAAAAAGGGTAATAAAGATACTTTTTATAAGCTTGTAATAGAAAGAAATACAAAAAAAGTTATTGGGGCTCATATATTGAGTGATGATGCTGGAGAACTTATTCAACTTTTGGGGGTATTGGTAGTATCTGGAGCTACAATAGAAGATTTTAAGAAGACTGTGGCGGTCCACCCTACGTCAAGTGAAGAGTTAATTACAATATGACTAATAGATCTTTTAGAGAGCAAAGTAATACCAATAATAGTTTTATGCCTGAGTATATGGGAATGAATGGCTGCATAGCCACACACTCAAATTTATCAGCGCAGGCAGCATTTATGATCATTAATAATGATGGTGGAAACGCATTTGATGCTGCAG
Organism: uncultured Alphaproteobacteria bacterium; assembly: GCA_964480315.1. Classification (GTDB taxonomy): domain Bacteria; phylum Pseudomonadota; class Alphaproteobacteria; order HIMB59; family HIMB59; genus HIMB59. The sequence goes on from CAYZPP010000030.1 coordinate 672, forward strand.
CTGGTGCAATGCTAGTTGAGTCAATAGTTAATCCTCAAATGTTTGGCTTAGGTGGTGAAAGTATTATGATATTAAAACCTCACAATAAAAATGTCACCGTTTTAAATGGAAATACTAGATCGCCTAAAAACTTCAATTTTACAAACCTTTTAATGCAAGGTTATAGAGAGGTTCCTGATTCAGGAATTCATTCTGCTGGAGTTCCTGGAGTATTTTCTTCAATTATAAATCTTTTAAAATTTCATGGAAAACTAACCTTTAGTGAAATATCTAAATACGCATATGAATATGCAAAAAATGGCTTCCCTATTCACCCAGGATTAATTTATCAAGAAGGAAGTGGTCTTAATGAAATTGAAAAAAAAATAAAAAAAGAGTTTATAAATACAAGAAATTTATATTTGCCAAATGGAAAAGTGCCAAAACCTCATACAATTCAAAAAAATATAAAATTTGCTGATTTTTTAGATTTTATTAATAATTATGAAAATAAACTAAATTTAAAGAAGTCAAATGCATTTGATAAATTACACGACTGTTTTTATAAGGGGGATATAGCAGATACCATCATTAAACATTCAAAAAATAAAAATGGATTTTTAGAAAAAAATGATTTTGAAATTTTTTCTTCTTATTTTGAAAAACCTGTAAGTAAAATATTTGGCAGTCATACAATTTACAAAACAGACACTTGGGGACAAGGGGTAACGAGCTTAATGATAATGGCAATGGCTGAATCTAAAAATATTCACTCTCTAGATAGCGAAAAAAATATTCATCAATTTATCGAAATATTAAAATTAGTATTTGCGGATAGAGAAATGTATTTTTCTGGAAATCCAAAAAATAAAGTAAAAGCTTTAGATTTGATTAAGAATTCATATTTGAATAAAAGAATCAAATTGATTAACAATAGAGCTTCAGAATTCCTGATACCAGGAGACCCAATAAATAATAAAAAAGTATTACCTGTCAGTCATGAAATTAAACCTTGGGGAGAAGGAACAGTCCACATAGATATTATTGATAAAGAAGGTAATGCAATATCATGCACCCCAAGCGGAGGATGGTTAAAAGCAAATGATGTAATACAAGACTTAGGTTTTCCTCTAAATAATAGACTGATGACTTTTTACATGAGCAAGCCTGAACATATTAATTTTACCCTACCCCAATCTCAACCAAGGACAACTTTGAGTCCCACATTAACTCTTAATAACAAGGATAAGGAGATTTTAGTTTGTGGAACAATGGGAGGTGATGCTCAAGATCAGTGGCAATCACAATTTTTAATGAATTATATCTTTAAAAATCAGTCCCTAGCTGATGCTTTAAATATGCCAAGAATTTCCTCTGAGCACTTTCCGGCTTACTTTCACCCGCATGACATCAATAATAAACAAGTTTTATTAGAGGAAAGACTTAAGGAATTCATAAAACCTCTTAATAAAAGAGGACACAAGGCTATTTCTACAACAGATTGGAGTGAAGGTTTTCTATTATGCGCTAGAAAAAAAGATAAAATATTTGATGCATATGCGGATATAAGAAGTTATAAAAGTCAAATATTTCAAGCTCAGGCATTAGCATGGTAAAAATAAAAACTAAAATTGAAGATATTGTAAGTGTCGTAAAAAAATTACGGGATCCTAAAAATGGTTGTCCTTGGGATAGAGAGCAGGATTCAAAATCATTAGCTAAATATACATTAGAGGAAGCCTTTGAAGTGGTTGAAGCTATAGAGCTTAATAAGAAAGATGAGCTTAAAGATGAGCTTGGAGATCTTCTTTTGCAAGTAGTTTACCACTCAGTCATATCTGAAGAAAAAAAACAATTTAATATTAATGATGTGATTATATCGAGTGTTAATAAGATGAAATTAAGACATCCTCATATTTTTTTAAATAATCGTAATATAAAAACAATTAGTGATGTAAATGACTTTTGGGAATATCAAAAGAAGATTGATAGAAAAAAAAAAGGAGCAACTTCTATTATAGATGGAGTTAGTGAGAGCCTACCTGCTGTAACGAGGGCTGTTAAAGTTCACAAGAGGGTCGCACAAGAGGGTTTTGATTGGCCTACAACGGAAGCCACTATTAAAAAGGTTAAAGAAGAGCTAAAGGAATTAGAAGTTGAAATTAAGAAAAAAAATAAGAAAAATATTGAAGAAGAATTAGGGGATCTCTTTCTTGCATGTATAAACTTATCTAGAAAATTAAAACTAGATACAGAAACTGTAATAAGAAAATCAAATAGAAAATTTGACAAAAGGTTTAGAAAAATGGAAGTAATAATGAATAAAAATAAATTAGAGTGGAATATTAAAAATTTGGAGAAAACATGGCAAAAAATAAAATAATAATCTTAATTACACTTTTTATTTTCAATATAACTAGTAGTAATGCATATGAGATTTTGGAATTAATAGAGATCTTAAATAAAAAAAATCAAACAGAGTCAATTTTCTATTATGATAATAAAATTAATAGATTAAATATTAAGAACAGTTACTCTTCATTTTACCCTTCCGTGAGTTATTCTAATAAGACATCTGATACGGAAACTAAAACATCATCAACTTCTTCTGTGTCATCTAATACTCATAGTCTAAGTGTTGATCTAAACTTATATAATGGCGGATATACAAATCAAAATATTATTGAAACAAAAAATAAGAATTATGCAAATAGTTCATTGGATGAATACAAAAAATTACTGCTAATTAAAGAATTAATATTAGGATATTATAATTTAAAATCTCTTACTGAATTAAATCAAATATCTAAGAATAACATAAATTTTTATTCAAATAGACTCAAAGAGGCTGAAATTTTATTTGAGGCAGGAAGACTATCTAAAATAGATTTATTAAACTTTAAAAGTGCTAAAATGAATTCTGAAAACGACTTATTCGATATAAATAATGAAATAGATAATTTGATGCTTAAAATTTCCAATCTTTTAGATATGAATATAACATTTGATGAAGTTCAGCTAGACTATGAAATCATTATTCCTGAGTCATTAATCAAAGAAAAAAAATTATCTGATTTAATGAACTCTTCCTATGGAAGATACTTATCTTTCATGGAAAAAACATACTTACCAGAAATGAAAAAAAACAAAAAAGACTTATTGCCTAGTGTTGACTTAGGTTATGATTTTACTGATACAGATAAATTCAGCTCAACTATTGGAAACAGAAGCTCTTCTTCAATTTCACTGACAATAACAGTGCCTATTTTTAATGGCTATAGAAAAGTAAATAATTTTGATATTAAAAAATATGAGTATGAAAAAAAAATTTTAGATCATAAAGATATGGTTAAGAATTTTTATACTGATTATAAGATTAATTTTAATAACTATAATAATATTTTAAATAAAATTAACTCACAAATGATAATAGTAAAAAGTAATCAATTGAAACACGATGGCAGTAAAATACTTTACAAAGCTGACCGTATTAACGTGAATGAATTGATCGATTCACAAGCATCTCTTGATCAGTCAATTAATAATTTAAATCAACTAAATATCGATTTAAAAGATTTTGCAATAAATATAATTATCTATAATGGAGAATTTAGTAAAATAATTAACTAATGGACTGGGATAGACTTAAGACTTTTTATCACGTAGCTTCAATTGGAAGTATCTCAAAGACAGTTTCTACAATTAACTTAAGTCAATCAGCTATTACTAGACAAATTCAGTCACTTGAAAATAGCCTGAAAACAAAACTTTTTAAGCGTCACACAAAGGGCTTAACACTAACAGAGCAAGGAAGTATTCTGTTTGAAGAAACTGAAAAAATATTTATTGATTTAAATTCCCTAGAAAGAAAAATTATTGAATTTAAAAAAACTCCTTCCGGAAGCTTATCAATTAATACTACTGTTGGTTTTGGCTCTATGTGGTTAAGCCCACGAATTAATCAATTTGTTCAGGATTATCCTGATATCAATTTAAAACTTAATTATTCTGAAGATGAGCAGGATATGCTTAGACAAGATTATGATATCGGTATTTGGATGAGAAGGCCTAAACATTTAGATTTAGTCTCTAAACGCATAGCCACAATTAAATATCATATTTATGGGTCTTCACAATATATCAACGAGATGGGAATGCCATTAAGAAGGTCTGAATTATCTAATCACAGATTAATAACTTACGGTCTAAAGGGTAAGCCTTCCCCATTATCAGATACTAATTGGCTTTTAAAAACAGGTGTTACAAAAGGTGGTCCAATTAGAAAATCGCATGTCACAATTAATAATTTATATGGTTTATTGGTAGCTGTAGAGACTGGAACTGGATTAGCGGCATTACCGGACTACATGGTTCAACATAAAGCACATTTAGTAAAGATATTACCAGAAGTTGAAGGTCCTTCCTACGAAGTACATATGGTTTATCATGAAAATCTTAAAGGAAGTCTTAAAATTTTAGCTTTTAGAGATTTTTTAATTAAAAAGATAGATGAGTGGAGATTTTAATTATTTCTATAGTTAATAGTGAAATTAAAAAAAATACGAATAGATGGAATTTAATTTATAAGTCAGTAGATTTATAAATATAAAACAAATGCATAAGTTATTTAATATTTATAATTTTTCTAAATTTCATATCATGAAAGGAAATGGCTGTTATCTTTTTGATAATAAAAAGAAAAAATATTTAGATTTTTCTGCTGGAGTGGCTGTGAACTCATTAGGATATAATCACCCAGTTATCAATAAATCAATTAAAGAGCAATTGAAGACTGGAATTATGCATTTATCAGGATCGCAGTTACATAAATATAAAATTGATTTAGCGGATACTCTTTCTAAAAATTCTAATAAAGGAGATGTTTTTTATTCTAATTCTGGTGCAGAAAGTATTGAGACTGCTATTAAGGTAGTAAGATCTATCGGAAGCAAAGATAACAGATTTCAAATTATAAGCATGACGTCATCTTTTCATGGTAGAACTATTGGAGCTCTATCCGTTGGACACAATAGGAAATATAAATCTAATATAGGTCCAATACCGGGAAATGTTATTTTTTGTAAATTTAATGACTCTAATGAATTAAAGAAAAAAATTAACCCTAAAAAAACAATAGCTATATTGATTGAATTTGTTCAAGGCGATGGAGGCGTCAATATTTGTACAAAAGAATTTGCCAAAACAATTAATGATATTTGCAAGAAATATAAAATTTTATTAATAGCAGATGAGATACAGGCAGGTGTAGGAAGAACAGGAAAAATGTTTGCTTATAAAAATTATCTGGTATCACCTGACATTATTACTATGGCTAAAGGACTTGGCTCTGGAATACCTATAGGTGCTACAATTATAAAAAATAATATTAGTAAGATTTTTCAAAAAGGTTTCCATGGGTCTACCTATGGTGGTGGAATGCTACAAACGAGAATAGCTCTAAATGTTTTTAATTTTATTAATAAAAAAACTTTTTTAAATTCAATTTTACTTAAATCAAAGATATTAGAATTAGGATTAAATAAAATTCAAAAAAAAAATAAGAATAAGATAAAGGAAATTAGGATAATAGGTCTTATTTGTGGAATAGAGTTTTATGACTCAAAAATTGCTAATAATTTATTTAACAAATTAATGAGAGGGGGATTGGTCACAACCCTTGTTCAAGCAAATACCATTCGCATTACACCACCACTAACAATTACAAAAAACGAGATTCTTTATGGAATAAAAATAATATCTAATAGTCTAAATTCTTAGATTCAAAGACCGTACCAATTCCATCTTCTGTTTCAAGTTCAGTTAAAAGTGCATCTTTAATTTGACCACTAATAATATGTATCTTATCAACGCCTCTGTTAACTGCATCTAGAGAATTTTCTACTTTTACAATCATTCCATCTTTAATAATATTTTTATGAATTAAGTCTGATGCGATTTTATCATTAATTATAGATATTCTAGAACCATCTTGATTTTTAATATAAGGGACGTCAGATATAAAAACTAATTTTGAAGCTATTAAGCTAACAGCTAACTCTTTAGCAATAGTATCAGCATTAACATTAAGAACATCGCCATTATTTTTATCGAGTACTAGGCTTGGCATCACCACTAAGTCATGGTTTTTGAATAGTTTTTGTATTTCTAACGCATCAACCATAGAGACATCTCCAACTAATCCAAAATCAATATTATTTTTAACTTCTCTTTTTTTCGCAATGATAAAATCTTTTTTAGCAATAGGGATAGGAAAACTTCTTATATTGTATTTTGAACAAAGTGAGAAAATATCAATCAGTATTTGTCCTGAAATTTTTTTAGCTGCTTCTATTTCAATTAAAGTAGTTACTCTTCTACCTTTTATTTTTTTAGATTCAATGCCATGTACATCCTTAATGTAATTATCTAATTGCCTTCCAAATCCAAAAACTAATACTACTTTAAGTTTAGTTATAGTTGAAATTAACTTTTTTATATTTTCAACAACATTAGAAATATTTTCTTGATTATCACAAATTTTACCACTTACCTTAATTATCAAAGTGGAATTTTGAAGTATTGACTGATAGTAATTTTCTTTTTTAATCATTTTATAAATAATAAGGCATTAAAGACCCTATTCCTGCATCAAATGGTAAATTATACATTAGATTAAAACATTCGACAGCATTTCCAGATGCACCTTTCATTAGATTATCTAAACTAGCTTGGATAATAAATCTATTTCCACGATCTTTGATAATCGAAATATCACAATAATTAGACCCGGCAACATTCGTTAAATTTACTTGATCCTGAAGTCTAATAAAACTATCTTTTTTGAAAGTGGATTTAAATTTAGTTTTCAAATCATCAATGAGATAATCACCATTTAGTGTTAAATGAGCTGTTAAGAAAATACCTCTTACAAAAGGTCCTGATGTAGGAACAAAACTTAATGTACTCCTTAAGTTTGGAAAAGATTGAAAAATTTCAGCCAAATGCCGATGTTCATTAACATTATAAGAAAACATATTTTTAGATCTTGTTGAATGATGATTCTTTAAAGTGGGCTCCTTACCCCCTCCACTCGAACCTGTAATAGCTGTTATTGAAACTGAAGAGATAATTTCACTAAAAGGCAGCAAGGCCAGTTGTGTACATAAAGCAAAACAACCAGGATTAGCAATATTTTCAGATATTTTAATAGCTTCTAAATTTTTTTCTATGAAACCGTATGTAAATTTTTTTTGAATTTCTTCATCCATCTCATTATCGTAATATTGAGAATAAGATGATTTATCTGATATTCTAGAGTCAGAACTTAAATCTATTATTTTCACCTTTCCTATCAGTTGATTAACATATTTATAAGACTTCCCATGAGGTAATGTTAGGAATACGCAATCTAAATTTTGGAAATCAACAATATTGGAAGAAAGATTTTCATTCAAGGAAGTGTTTTTTAAGTGGTTAAATTCATCTTCTAGCAATACCTCTCTTTGAAATATATATTTAATTTTAACATTGGGATGGGCTTTTAAAACTCTTATTAACTCAAGACCTAAATAGCCGTTCGCTCCAATTATTCCAACATTAATCATCAGTTTTAACCTTATTAATTATTTTAGCAAAAATATTAGCATGATTAGCGT
>CAYZPP010000031.1:0-8187 GCA_964480315.1 uncultured Alphaproteobacteria bacterium
TTCTACACGTTGGATTTTGTTCTTTGATGACTTTAATGACATCTAAGCCAGAACCATCACCTAAACGAAGATCTACTATTGCATAATTAAATGAGAATTTTAATAATATTTCAAGAGCTTCTTTTTTCGATGCTGCAGCCGTAACAATAAAATCTTTTCTCTGAAATGAAGTTGTCAATCTTTCACGAAAAGATTTGTCATCTTCAATTATAAATAGGCTTTTTTCTTTAACTTCTTCTATATCTTCCATTTCAATATAACTTCTGCTCCATTATTATTAATTACTTCCACGTTTCCATTAAGATTTTCGATCATTTGCTTAGTAATAAAAAGTCCTAATCCCATATTTAGAGTGTTATTAGATCTTGTAGAATAGAATGGTTTTCCAAAATTAGCTATAAATTTTTTATCAAAACCAAGCCCGTCATCTTTAATTTTAATGATATAGTGATCCATAAGTACTTCTGAAATAATAAGAATATTCTTATTAGCAAAACTTATTGCGTTATTAATAATATTATTCATAGCTATATTTAGCTCTGGAGTAATTGATATAAGAATATTTTTTGATTGTTCGTCATATCTGTAGTCCATATTTATACTATTAAAATTTTTTTGATATTTTTCAACTAGAGACTGAACATATGCATCAAGAGACATATCCGTAACTTCACTTGACAGTTTTTTAGATTGGGGATTAGTAGACAAATCTTTGAGAATTTTTTTACATCTATCTAATTGCTCTTTTAGAATATCTATATCATTAGAATATTTATTAACTAAGTTAGCATCTTGTTCAAAATCATTAACAATTAGATTAATCGTATTTAGTGGAGTTCCAAGTTCATGAACAGCAGCAGCAGCTAATCCTCCAATTTTTAGTAATTCTTTTTCATTCTGGAGTTGCGTACTTGCTAACTGATAAGCTGTTTGTGTTTTTTTATAATTCAATGAAAAGTAATAAAGGTAAAAAACCATAAAAATACTACTTGTAAGTAGTGATATCATAATACCCAAGAGATAATTATCATTAAATATTGGTCTAATGTCTTCTGGTAATTCTAGATAAAAATTAAAAATAATTGCAAAACAAACTAAGGCTAAACTTAGAATCATTAAAATTTTTTTAATAGGAAGATATGTAGCGGAAATTGCTAATGGTGCCAGGATTATAAAAATAAATGGATTCGTATATCCACCATTGATAGCAATTAAGAGTGAAATTTGCAAAATATCAAAAAATAAAAAATAAAAAATTTGATTTTCTGATAAAACTTTATTACCTTTTTTAAAAAGATAGTACGTAAGTGTATTGCTAATTAATAATGAGCCAGCGATCAGACTAGAGGCAATAATTACAGAGTTATCAACCTCTACTAAACTATATGTAATTCCTAAAGTGAGTGCCTGGCCAATAAATGCAATAAATCTAATGAGTGTGAAGTCTGAAGAATTAACAAATAAAAAAGTGTTTTTATTTAGCAAACTAGATGTCTAAATTTGCAACTTTAACTGAGTTTTCATCTATAAAAGCCCTTCTATCCGTTACATCATCCCCCATTAGTTTAATTAACGACCTTTCAGCTTCTTCCATATTATCTAATTTAACTTGGATTAGTTTTCTGTTATTTTTGTCTAACGTTGTTTCCCATAATTGCTCTGGATTCATTTCACCAAGACCCTTATATCTGTTAATGGCTTGGCCCTTTTTACTCATTTCAAAAAGTATATTGAAAAATTCTACAAGACCATAACAGGGTGAGATTTCATCGGTACTCAACTTAGTAATTCCAAAATGAATATCAGTTGAATTTGAAAATCCTGTCTCATTCATAAGATTCATATTTTCGTTTAAAATAAAATTTCTTATATTTATTAATTTATCTAATGGCAATTTAATTATTTTCTTATAACCGTCTTTTTCTTGAAGGAAAATTAAATTATTACTTACTAAATCTTGAAAAGTAAATTTTAGACCATCATCTTTCTTAATAGAGTTTAAATTACTTAAAAAATTCTTAAAAGTATTATTATTAATATCTTTAGGATTAAAATCTTTCATAAATAAAGAAGTATTAATAATCTGATCAAAAAACTGATAATCTAGATATGTTAAATCAAGGTTTTGATATGCAGAATTAGCTTTCGCTGCTAAGTCTATGAATTGATTAAGCTGCTCTTCCTTGAGAGTAATTTTTTTGCTTTTATTGTATAAGCTAAACTGCAATTCATCTTTATTATTATTTAAAAGATATTTTGTTAGTTCCTTATCATCCAATAAATAATTTTCTTTATTGCCTTTTTTAACTCTATAGAGAGGTGGTTGTGCTATATAAAGTCTACCAGACGTAATAATTTCTCTCATGAATTGATAAAAAAAAGTTAGTAATAATGTCCTTATGTGACTACCGTCAACATCAGCATCTGTCATAATAATAATTTTATGATATCTCATTTTATCTAAATCAAAATTAGATCCATGACTTGCACCTATTGCAGTTATAAGATTTGAAACCTCATTGTTTTCTAAAACTTTATTTTCTCTTGCTTTAATTACATTTAGTATTTTACCTCTGAGAGGAAGTATTGCCTGAGTATTTCTATCCCTGCCCTGTTTTGCTGAACCTCCAGCTGAGTCCCCTTCCACAATGAAGAGTTCTGAGAGTGAAGGGTCTTTCTCTGAGCAATCAGCAAGTTTTCCAGGCAGAGTAGATCCTTCAAGTACATTTTTTCTTCTCGTGAGTTCTCTTGCTTTTCTAGCAGCGTCTCTAGCACTAGCGGCTTCTATTATTTTTGAAACAATTTTTTTTGCTTCACCTGGGGTTTGCTCTAACCATTGACTTAACTGATCTGAAATAATTTTTTCCACTATCGGTCTCACTTCTGAAGAGACTAGTTTATCTTTGGTTTGAGATGAAAATTTTGGATCCGGTACTTTAACAGATAGAACACAAGTCAGCCCTTCTCTTGCGTCATCACCAGTTAAAACAACAGAGCTTTTTTTTGATGTTGCAACAGTATTTGAATATCCAATTAAAGATCTTGTTAACGCAGATCTAAATCCTTGCAAATGAGTACCCCCATCTCCTTGAGGAATATTATTAGTAAAGCAAAGCATTGTTTCTGAATATCCATTATTCCACTGGAGCGCTGCCTCAACTTTTACACCATTACTTTCTCCGTCAAATGAAATTATATTATTTAATGTTGATTTATTTTTATTTAAAAACTGAGCATAAGAAGTTAGGCCTCCTTTATAATGAAATACAATGGGCTCAGCTTTTAGCTGGCGCATGTCTGACAGTGTGACTTTCACATTTGAATTTAAAAAAGCCAACTGTCTTACTCTGTGCTCAAGTGTTTTTAATAAAAAAGTAGTATTTGTAAAGACTTCACTAGATGGCCAAAATTGAACCATCGTTCCTGTTCTTTCTGATTTTTTAATTGTTCCAATTTCTTTTAATTTTTTTGAAGTAGCGCCATCTTTAAATTCTATTGAGTAGGTTTTACCATTTCTTTTTATAGTAAGAATTAATTTTTCAGATAACGCATTAACAACAGAGACTCCTACACCGTGAAGTCCGCCAGAAATTTTATAACTGTTATCATCAAATTTACCACCTGCATGAAGTTGTGTCATAATTACTTCTGCTGCTGGTATTTTTTCTTCTTTATGCAAATCAACAGGTATTCCTCTTCCATTATCAGTTATAGTAGCCGAACCATCTTTGTTGATTATTAATTCTATAGAATCACAGTATCCACCTAATGCCTCATCGATGGAATTATCTAACACCTCATAAACCATATGATGTAATCCAGAGCCATCATCGGTGTCTCCAATATACATACCTGGCCTTTTTCTAACCGCTTCTAATCCTTTAAGTACTTTGATTGATGATGCTGAATAACTATCTGTCATATAATGTCTATTACTTCTATATCCTTTATTTCATCTTTAATAGTGAAGTTATCAGTTGATGAGAAAAAAGACTGGAAGTTGTTTTTTGCACAATGTTCAATAACTTTTTGAAGATTAATCATATCAAAGTTGTCAAAAATTTCATCAATTAAAAATATAGTTATCTTATTTTTTCTTAATTTGAGGAAGGTCGCTATATCAAGAAAAAAACTTAGTATGAGCAATTTAGACTGTGCTGATGAAAGCTGATTTAAAGGTATATTTTCATGAAACAAAGAAAAAACAGATTTTGCAGGATCATATAAGCTATTAAGAGGGACTTCTCCTTTAGATTCGTTTTCTTTATTCATTTCCAATTTAAATTTTGTAAGAAAATCATCAATAGCTAAGTTATTAAAATCATAATTCAATTGATAAATAAAAAAAGAGTTGGGATATTCAAGAACAAACAAATTAAACTGATTCATAAAATCATATTTAATATTCATTATAGATTTTACAATTGGGAAAAGCTGCTTGTCAATTGACTCTAGCCATGAACGATCCTGTGTTGAAAAAAAAATTTTTTTTTTCTCTCTTCTAAGTTTGGCATAATGATTTAATAGTTTAAATAGCTCAGAATCAAAATAGCACATTATTCTATTACAAGAGTTGCGTTGATACTGCTTATCTTTAATAAAATAGACTTTATCTAATTCTGAAAACCAAAAAAGCTGAAAGATTTTCATTAGTTCCTGTTGGGATATTTTTTTATCATTAAGAAAATAATTTTTATAAAGCTTTAATTCTATAGATTGAAATATTATTTTTAGATTTTGATCCACGCCTTCATCATGAAAAAATAAATTAATACTAGCTCCCTCTTTAATCGAGTTATGATTAATAATATTTTCTAATAAATCTTTTTTGAAACCATTACCAGGAGATAAAAAAGATATCGCTTCTAAAATACTAGTTTTGCCAACTGCATTTTTTCCTTTTAATAAGGAGTGTTTTTCTGAAAAAAATAGATTTTTTTGTTTAAAGTTTCTATAGTTAAAAAGTTTTATTCCCGTTAACTTTGAAGTTAACAACTAAACTCTCATAGGCATCAATATATATATACTAGATTTGTCTTCAGGATCTTTAACGATTACAGGGGAAGATTGGTTTAAGAGTTCAAGCTTTATATTTGGACTTTCTATTATATCCCTGAGATCTAGAATATATTTTGAATTAAATAAAATTTCTAAAGGGGAGGATGAGTAACTTGCAATAACCTCTTCGTCACCTTTATTGCTATCCGTGCTTGTTGCCATTATTTTTACACTATTGCTATCAAAAGCTAACTTTACTGTAGGTGTTTTATCTTGATTAACTGTTGAGACTCTATCCACAGCGTTGAAAAAAAGTTCAGATTCTATTTCTAACAGTTTATCATTTGTAAGAGGTATTACTTTTTCATAATCAGGAAACTTACCATCAATAAGTTTACTAATTATAATAAAATTTTCAGTTTCAAAACTTACTTGTGTATCAGTGCAAACTATTTTTATATCACCTTCAAAGTCACCTAAAATTTTATCTAGCTGGAGAATAAATTTTCTAGGCAGTATTATTCCTGATATTATACTTTTTGATTTAAGTAGTGTTTCGGTTTTAGCCAACCTATGACCATCTGTTGCGACAGCTTTTAAAATATTTTGATCATCCAGAGCTATAGTGTGCAAGTAAATCCCATTTAAATAATATCTGGTTTCTTCTGAAGATATTGCAAATTTAGTTTTATTAAAAATTCTTTTGATTTCCTCTACACTAAGATTAAAAGAATTTGATTGGTCTAATAAGGTAAAATTAGGGAAATCATCAGCTGATAAAGCATTTAATTCGAAAACAGAATTTTCTGAATGAATTATTAAACGAGAACCCTCTGTTTTGAGTTTAATAATACTATTTTTTTTTGTTTTTCTGATTATATCAGTAAGAATTCTGGAATTAACTGTTGCCTCTCCATTCTTGGATGAATCAACAGAGACAAACTCTCTTATAGATATATCCATATCTGTAGAACGGATTTCAATTATATTATTTTCACATTTAATAAATATGTTTGATAAAATCGGTATTGTCGATCTTGTGTCAACGATGGAACTTACATGATTCAGCACTTTCAAAAATGCTTCTCTACTTAATTTAAAATCCATTAATTAGGAAGTTTGCAGTATTCTAGTCAAAAGTTCAACATCTTCTGCAAGTCCTGGGTCATTAGCCATAATTTCTTCAATAGTTTTTATAGCATGAATAACCGTTGTATGGTCTCGACCTCCAAATTTCCTACCTATTTCAGGTAAAGATCTAGTTGTGATTGATTTTGCTAGATACATAGCAACTTGACGGGGTCTAGCTATAGATCTTGATCTCCTAGGAGAGTGCATATCGGAAAGCCTTATATTATAATGCTCTGTTACTTTCTTTTGGATTTCATCAATTGTAATTTTTCTAGAATTTGATCTAAGCAGATCTTTTAAAATATTTTTTGCTATATCGACTGTTATTTGAGTATTACTTAAAGATTCTTGAACTGCGAGCCTATTTAATGCTCCTTCCATTTCACGAACATTATTAGTGATTTTATTTGCTAAAAATTCTAGCACATCAGTACTAAGCTTTATTTGTTTTTGCTCTGATTTTGACTGAAGTATACCTAATCTTAGCTCATAAGTTAGTGGATGAATATCAGCTACTAAGCCCCAGCCTAATCTTGATTTAAGTCTATCTTCTAAACCTTCTAAATCTGCGGGAGATTTATCTGCGGATATAATAATTTGTCTTTTTTTATCAACTAAAGTATTAAAAGTATGGAAGAATTCTTCCTGTGTATTGTCTTTACCTATAATAAACTGAACATCATCGATCATTAAAACATCAACGGATCTAAATTGCTCTTTGAAACTCATGATATTTTTAAAACGAAGAGCTTTAATAAATTGATACATAAACTTTTCAGCTGTTAAATAAACTACATTTTTTTTTGGACTTCTTTTTTTTATGGCCCAAGCAACAGCATGCATTAAATGGGTTTTTCCAAGCCCAACTCCACCATATAAAAATAATGGGTTAAAACTAACAATTTCTGATTCAGCAACTCTTTGAGCAGCCGCGTAGGCAAGTTCATTTGGTTTACCTACAATAAAATTATCAAAAGTACATCTTGGGTCAAGCGGGGCTGAAATATCATCATAATAAGTATCTTCATCGTCTTCCTTATCTTGATAAATTGCTTCTGTTCCAGGAATTATTCTTTCATTTTTTTCTTTTACTATTATGGCAAGTTTATTTATAGAAGAGCCCTGATCAAGGCAAACTCTTTTTATTACTGATGCATAATTTTTAATTATCCAGTCTCTTAAAAATCTAGTTGGTACAGCTAATATTAAAGTCTTATCGTTTTGAGATTCAAAAGAAATAGGTTTAATCCAGTTTTGAAAAGTATCTTTATCTAGAGATTTTTTTAATTCAATTATTACTTTTGGCCAAGCTACCAAAGCATCATTAAAATTAATATCATCTTCCATTATTAGTATATTTCCTTCTCTCTAAAGTGGTCGTATTAAATCATGAAAATGACAATAGAAGAATAAAAAAAAAGAAAAAAAAGAAAATAAAAAACTTGTTCTTAAGGAGTTATTTTGAAATAGCAGAAATGCTCTTTTGCATTTTAGCTATAGTTCTAGAAGCTTTGTTGAGATTGATTATTTTTTTTTTAGCTGACTTGTGAATTAGTGACATGACAGTTTTAAGTTTTACTATTGATTCTTCTAGTTTTTTGTCGGTTATAAGTTTTTCAATGTTTTTAATTTCAGTGTTAACATTAGATTTAAAGCTTTTATTTAAAGCTCTTTTTTTCTCTGACTGTCTAAGTCTTTTTTTTGCAGATTTGTGTTGTGGCATTTTTTATATTTATTAACAGGTTATTCTTATAATTACGTTAGTAACTTATACTTTTTTTTAAGTTTGTAAAGTGGGACAGTAAAATGTTGATCTGCCATTTTGAATAATTTTTTTAACTAAATGAGTCTTTCCTTTAATCTTAATTTCATCTTTTTGATATACTTTAAAGAAATTTTGGAAACTACCAAGCACTCCATCAGGTGCCTTGAAGTCACTTATAGAAGATCCTCCATTTTTGATAGCAATTTTAAGTATTTGTTTGATGCATTTAACTAAATAAAGAAATTCTTGATAGCTGATTTCATTAATAGGTCTTTCGGGGGAGATTTTTGACA
>CAYZPP010000032.1:0-7860 GCA_964480315.1 uncultured Alphaproteobacteria bacterium
AGAAATAAAAAAAAAAATAACTAAAAAAACTAAAGTAATTATTCCTGTTCATCTCACAGGTAGAGTTTGTAACATGAATATAATTATAAAAATTTGCAAAAAATATAAAATAAAATTATTAGAAGATTCAGCTCAGGCATTTGGATCTCTCTATTATAATAAATTTGCTGGCAGTTTTGGTGATGCGGCAGCTTTTAGCTTGCACCCCTTAAAACTATTAAATGTTATGGGTGATGGGGGAGTTCTTACTACAAATAATGAAAGAATATATAAAAGTATAAAACTATTAAGAAATCATGGATTAAAAAATAAAGATAGTTTAGTTTGGGGTTACAATTCAAGACTAGATAATATTCAAGCGGAAATTGGTAATATAAAACTAAATAAGATTAAAAAAAGAATTAAAGTAAATCAAAAATATGCAAATATATATAACAGTCAATTATCTAAAAATCTCATAACTCCAGAAATTAATTCATATGAAAAACCAGTTTTTCATAGATATATTGTCCATATTGAAAAAAATAAACGATCGAATTTTCAGAATTATCTTTTTAAAAATAACATAGAAACAACTATTAATTATGGAATTCCTCTTCATCTTCAAAAATCTTCTAAATACTTAGGTTATAAAGAAAATTCTCTGCCTGTTTCTGAGAGATTATCTAAAACTATGTTGAGTCTTCCCTTGTACCCAGAACTAAGTGAATTAGAAGTTGAGTACACAATTGAAAAGATTAATAGGTTCTTTCAATGAAAATAATTTTAACAGGCGGATTGGGTTATATTGGGACTAAACTTTTAATTAAACTTTTAGAAGAAAAACACATAGTTACAGTCATAGATGCTAACTGGTTTGGCAACTATCTACCAAAAGAAATTGTGAATAATAAAAATTTTCAATTAATCAAAGATTCAGTTGTTAATATAAATAATTATAAATTTAAAAATTTTGATATTTTTATACATTTAGCTAATGTAGCAAACGATCCTGCTGGAGACCTAGATTCAAAGATTACTTGGGAAATTAATGTTCTTCACAGTAAACTATTAATTGAATTTGCTATTAAAAATAATTTTAAAAAATTTATTTTTGCTTCATCCGGCAGTGTTTATGGAGTAAAGAAAGAAAGAAAAGTTCATGAAGACTTAGATTTAGTTCCAATTTCTGACTACAATAAAACTAAAATGATTAGTGAGAGAGTGTTATTAAGTTATAAAGATAAAATAAATTTA
Organism: uncultured Alphaproteobacteria bacterium; assembly: GCA_964480315.1. Lineage (GTDB taxonomy): Bacteria > Pseudomonadota > Alphaproteobacteria > HIMB59 > HIMB59 > HIMB59. The sequence continues at coordinate 1,237 of CAYZPP010000032.1, forward strand.
AAAATTCTTAGACCTGCTACAGTTTGTGGTTATTCTCCTAAGATGAGATTAGATTTATCTGTGAATATGTTGTCCATGCAAGCGTTATCGAATAAAGAAATTACTTTGTTTGGAGGTAGTCAAATCAGACCCAATTTAAATATAAATGATATGGTGTCAGCTTACCTTCATATGATCAAAGATAACTCTAAAAATATTATCTATAATGTTGGTAATGAAAATTTAAGCTTAAGAGAAATGTCTCTATTAATTCAAAAAATTATACCTTGTAAAATCAAAGTCTTGAAAATTAGTGATGTTCGTTCTTATAGACTAGATTCATCTAAGCTTTTAAAGACAGGATTTAGATTTAGATACTCTGTGGAAGACGCTGTTAAAGAGTTGAAATATAAACACAGTATTGGTCTTTTAAAAAATAATTCAAAATTTTATAATTTAGTTAGTATGAATAAAAAAATACATAAAATTAAAAAGGACCTTTAAAGTCCTTATTGGGCACATCTATTTCTAAGTTAGTTTGATTTTTTTCTAGTATTTTTTTTATATTTTTTTTAGTTACGCTTGTGACTTTTAAAGATAAACATACTTTGTCTATAATAGCCTTATAATCAGGATAATAATTTTTAATTAGCGCTTTAGTTGAGGGAGTAGGGTGATTATTTATTCCTAATCTAATTGGATTTGATTTTAAACTAATACCAATATTTTCAGTAATTGATGCAATAATTTCTGATGAAATTCCATACTCTTTAAAGCCATTATCAACAACAATAATTCTTCCAGTTTTTTTGACTGAAATAATAATCTTTTTAGTATCTAGAGGTTTTAAAATCCTTAAGTCAATAATCTCAGGCTTGATTCCAACTTTTCTCAAAATTTTATTTGCTTTCAGGATTTCAATAATTGAATAGGAAAAACCTATAATTGTTATGTTAAAACCTGTTACAATTTTTTTTGGACCATCTAATTTTACATCTTTTATGGGTTTATATTTACTATAAGTGTCATGTAACCATCTATGCTCTAGAAAAACTACAGGATTATTGTCTTTGATTGATGCAATTAACAAGTTTCTTGCATCGATAGCATTTGATGGGCTAATGACTTTCAGTCCTGGAAAACTTGCAAAAACAGACTCAAGACTTTGAGAATGTTGAGCACTTTGCCCCCAACCTCTTCCAATTACAGCTCTAATGACTATAGGAACTTTTAATTGACCATTAAAAATATAGGACAGTTTAGCTGCTGTATTTGCCAATTGATCCATTGTTAAAAGCATAAAATCTACTCTTTGATGAATTAAAATAGGCCTTAATCCATTTAAAGAAGACCCTATAATGATACCAGTCATTCCCGCTTCTGATACTGGCATATCAAATATTCTTTTTTTTCCAAACTTTTTTTGGAGATCTCTAGTTGTATTAAAAATAGCTTTAGGATCTGGAACTCCTTCACCTACAATATAAGTATTAGAGTCTTTTTTAAGACAGTATGATAAAGCTTCTAAAATTGATTCAGAAAATTTTATATATTTTTTTTTATTTTGCATAAGTGAAATCGTATGATGTTTTAAGTGATGGATATTTTGCTGACTCCGCAATCGCAAAACTTTTATTAATTTCTTTTTGAATCTTTTTTTCGTAATTTAAAATAATTTTTTCTGACAGTATGTTATTTTTTAATAGTTTTTTTCTAAAATTTTGAAGAGGGCACTTATTTGTCCAGTTTTTAATTTCTTTTTTATCTCTATATAACAAATGATCATCGTTGCTAGGCCCACAGTGCTCTAAGTGTCTATATGTATTCATAATTATTATTACTGGTTCTGATTTTTCTTTTATAAATTGAACGGCCATCTTTGTTTTAGTCAGCACCTCAATAACATCATTGCCATTAGCTCTAAATGTTTTTACCCCTAGAATGTTTTCTAAATCTTTTAAATTTCTATCGACTCTTCTTTGGCTTATATCTGTGTAAACGGAATAGAAGTTATTTTCGATTACAAATAGACATTTCAATTTTTGAATTTTAGAAAAATTTAACGATTCATAAAAAACACCTTGTTCTGTGGCTGCATCACCTAGATAAATAGTAACAATATCTTTTTTATCTTTTATCTTTTTTTCTAAAGAAAGACCTACCCCTATTGGAATAGTAGCTCCTACAATAGGCAGAGAAAGCATAAAATTGACGTTTTTATCGATAAGATTCATAGATCCACCTCTTCCTGAATTGCATCCATTTTCCTTTCCATAAATTTCTAAGATCATCTTATTCAAACTCCCGCCTTTTGATAAATAATGTGCGTGTGATCGATGATTGCTTACAACTTGATCTTTTTTTTTAAGAAGAGCGCTAACTCCTACAGCTATTGCTTCTTGACCTATCGATAGATGGACGGGACATCTCATTTTTTGGTCATTATATTTTTTTGATATACCTTCTTCAATTCTCCTAATTCTTAAGATTTGATAAAATAGTTCTTTTTTAATGTTATTATTAATTTTAATCATATTTTGTATTTCTTGTTAAATTATATTATAAACAACAAGACTGTGAGAATTAAATGACCCCTAATACTTTTTTAATGCGAAACTATCCAAAAATAAAGAGAAATCTTGAAGATCGCTTATCTAATATAACTGATGATGACAGGACTAAAGCTAGGCAATTTGAAAAGGACTTTTTTGATGGTGAAAGAAGATATGGCTATGGTGGCTATAAATATGATGGCAGATGGGTTCCTGTAGTTAAGGATTTTATAGAATTTTATGGTCTTAATAATAGTTCATCAATTTTAGATATTGGTGCAGGTAAAGGTTTTATGATTAAAGACTTTTTAGACTGTCTACCACAAGCAGATATTAAAGGGATAGATATTTCTAATTATGCAGTAGAAAACTCCATAGATGAAGTTAAGAATTTAATGAGTGTAGGTAATGCAAATAATTTAGAATTTGAAGATAATAGCTTTGATTTAGTAATATCAATTAATACAGTTCACAACTTACCATTAGAAGAATGTAAGAAATCTTTGCAGGAGATATCGAGAGTCTCTAAAAAAAATTCATTTATTATCGTTGATTCCTGGAATAACGAAGAAGAAGAAAAAAGAATGAAGGCTTGGAATTTAACAGCTTTAACTTATATGAGTTCAGATGATTGGATTAACTTATTCACAGAGTTAGATTATACTGGAGATTTTGATTGGTTTATTCCTTAAGATGAATAATTTATATTTTAAAGCTGCAGTACTTTATAAAAAAAAAAGAATTAGAATTGTTAATCTAAGATTCCCAAAATTAAAAGAAGGTCAAGTTTTAATTAAAAATCACTTTTCTGGAATATGTCATACTCAATTATTAGAATATGAAGGAAAAAGAGGTGAAGATAAATTTTTACCTCATTGTTTAGGTCATGAAGCTTCCAGTACTGTTCATGAAGTTGGGCCATTAATTACAAAAGTTAAAAAAAATGATAGAGTAGTGGCTTCATGGATTAAAGGTGAGGGAATAGATACAGGTGGAGCAACTTACGAAGATTTGGATGGTAATTTAATTAATTCTGGCCCTATTTCAGTATTTTCTGAATTTAGTGTAGTTAGTGAAAATAGGCTTTATAAAATTCCAAAAAAATTATCACCCTTAGAAGCTGTTTTTTATGGTTGCGCAATTCCAACTGGTATGGGTTCTATTAAAAATTTTTTAAATGAAAATGAAAATGAAAGTATTTGTATAATTGGATGCGGTGGTATTGGCTCTTTTGCTACAATAGCAGCATCTTTATTGAAATGTAAAGATGTAACAGTAATAGATACTAATATTAAAAAATTGAATATTCCAAAAAAACTAGGATTTAAAACTATTTTACTATCCTCTGAAACAAAACAAAAAATGTTTTATGAAGAGAATAAGAATAAGTTTAATTTAGTTATTGAATCTACTGGAAATATTAAAGTTATGAGTAGCGCTATTAGCATAGCTAAACCAAAAGTAGGCACTTTAGTAATAAATGGAAATGCCGACTTTGGCAAACAAATGACTATTGATCCAATTCAATTCAACATGGGAAAAAAAATAGTTGGTTCTTGGGGCGGAAATTCACTTTTAGACAAAGATATTAAATATTATTTTAATTTATCTAGTAGTTTAAAGATTAATATTTCAAAAGAATTTAACAGTTTTTATAAATTAGATAATATAGATAAAGCTTTTAATGATTTAAAAACCGGTAAGGTTTTAAGGCCTATAATTAAACTTGATTTTTAAAGCTTAAAATTATTTGAGAATTACTATTCTTATTTTAAGTACTTTTAATAACTTATTATATATATTATTGTAATTAACTTGAGGATTAGTTCTTACTAATAAATTATGTCAAAACAATTTTTCAATGAATATATATCCGAAATTAAAAATAAATATCTATCTTTAGATGTTGGCCTATTTTTAAAAATAAAAGATCTATTCCTATCAGTCAGAGATAACAACGCAAAAATAATTATTGTAGGAAACGGTGGTAGTGCAGCAATTGCAAGCCATGTTAGCATAGACCTAACTAAAACTGTAAAAATAAGATCTGTCACTTTTAATGAATCTAGTCTGATAACTTGTTTGGCAAATGATTATGGTTATGAAGAATGGGTATCTGAAGCATTAGGCAACTATGCTAATGACAAAGATCTAGTAATTCTTATTAGTAGTAGTGGAAAATCTCTAAATATGATTAATGCTGCAAAAAAAACAAAAGAATTGAATTTAAATCTATTAACGCTTACTGGATTTAATAAAGATAATCCATTAAGTCTTTTAGGAGATATCAATTTATGGGTTGATAGCAATAGCTATAATACGGTTGAGAATGTTCATCAAATAGCTCTACTGTCTATTTTAGATCTTATTATTGAAACATAAAAAATATATAATTAATTTTAACTATTAAATAAAATGAAAATATTAAAATGATTTCAAGAATAAAAAAAATTCAAGAAGTAAGTAGTACTAAAATTAAAAAATATTTTATTTTTTTATTAATAATGATGGTTCTAGTTATGATTTTTGAGATGATTGGCTTATCCTTAATATTTCCTCTTGTTAAACAAATTAGTTCATCTGAGCCTAATTATATTTTAAGAAAATTAAGTGACTTAAATTTCATTACACTAGATTTTAAAAACTATTCTTCTTATGAACTTACTATATTTACTTCGATATTTGTAATTATCATTTACACACTAAAAGCTTTAATTACATCAATTCTTGAATGGAATAAATCAAAATTTCTTTACACACTTCAAGAAGAAATTTCTATGAAACTTTTTTCTTCTTACGTTATGGGTGACTACATTAGGCACTTAAAAGAAAACTCATCAAACTTCATAAGAAATGTTATTTCTGAAAATCAACAATTTTCTGATAATGGAGTATACCCGCTTTTAACTTTTTTAACAGATTTTTTAGTTATAATCGGCATATTGTTCATTCTTATTTTTTTTGAACCTTTTATTGTTATATCTGCGCTCTTAATTATTTCTATTATTTCATTTATTTTTTTAAAATTCACAAGGAACAAAAATTTAAAATATGGTTTACTGAGACAAAAATACGAAGGACTTAAGATTAAATTTTTCAATGAGGGTATTGGCTCTGTAAAAGAATTAAAAATACTTGGTACTGAAAAAGGTTTTTTTTCTAATTTTAATAAACAAAATGAGGGAATTACTCATGTGGGAACCAGGCAATCTTTTATAACAGTATTTCCACAAATTGGATTGGAATTTATTGCAATTTTAGGAATCGTTATTGTTATACTAATCATTTCATCTCGAAATTTAAATTTGGTAGAAGTGATTCCAATTATAGGATTAATAATTGCTGGAATATTTAGGTTAATTCCAGCTTGTTACAGGATGATTAGTAGCTATGTTAGAATTAGATATACATATCCAGTTATAGATCTCATACACTCAGAAATTTTATATAAAAATGATCAAAAAAATAAATCAAATGAAAAAGATTTAGATTTTAACAAAGTTCTATCGCTCAAAAATATATCTTACTCTTATGATGATAAGTATTTTATATTTAAAAATTTTAATTTAGATATTCATCTTAATAAATGGATAGCAATTACTGGTAAAACAGGATCTGGAAAGTCAACTGTTATTGACATTATTCTAGGTCTTTCAAACATTAGTTCTGGTAATATCTTAATTGACAATAACCCTGTTAGTATTTATGAAAATAAAAACTGGTTAAATAAATTCTCATATGTTCCTCAAAATATTTTTCTTATAGATGGATCAATTAAAGAAAATATAATATTTGATATTAATAATTTGCACTATGATGTAATACGACTTAATAAGGCTGTTGAATCCTCTCAACTAAATGATTTTATTAAAACTCTCGATAGTGGTTTAGATACAATTGTTGGCGAAAGAGGTATTAAGTTATCGGGCGGTCAGAAACAAAGAATTGGAATTGCGAGAGCCCTTTATAATATAAAAAAAATTATGATTATGGATGAAGCTACTAATGCACTAGACGAAGTTACAGAAAAAAAATTACTCAAATCTATCAAGTACGAATATAAAGGTTATTCCTTCATTCTTATTTCTCATAG
>CAYZPP010000033.1:0-7811 GCA_964480315.1 uncultured Alphaproteobacteria bacterium
CTCAAATAGCCACTGATACAGCAGGAAAAAAAGCTTATGATTTAGGTTTAAGAAAATTAGATGTTCTAATGAAGGGACCAGGATCAGGCAGAGAATCTGCATTAAGGGCATTACAGAATATTGGTTTTTCAATTTCGAATATTAGAGATGTTACGCCATTACCCCATAATGGGTGTAGAGCTAAGAAAAAAAGAAGAGTTTAAATAATTTTTATTAAGGAGATATGTTGTGATTGAGAATAATTGGATTTCGTTAGTTAAGCCTAACAAAGTAGAATACAAAATTAGTGAGAATAAAAAATTCGGCACGGTTATAATTGAGCCTTTAGAAAAAGGATTTGGAACAACATTAGGTAATGCTTTAAGAAGAGTCTTATTATCTTCACTACAAGGCACTGCTATGACATCAATTAAAATTAATGGTGTTCTTCATGAGTTCTCAACCATTGAAGGCGTTAGAGAAGACGTTACTGATATTATTATGAACTTAAAAAATGTTACATTTAATTCAAAGAGTCATAGTACACAAAAACTATCTTTAAATGTTAAGGGACCAAAAGAAGTTCTTTCATCTGATTTTGAAGAAAACTCTGAAGTTGAAATTGTAGACAAAGATGTTGTTATAATGAATTTAGATAGTAACCGTGAAGTAAATTTAGAAATATTCTTAGATGTTAATAAAGGTTACATAGCTGCTGAAAAAAATAAAATTGAAGATACTAAAAGTGTTGGTGAAATAATTTTAGATAGTACTTTCAGTCCAGTAAAAAGAGTTTCTTTTAAAGTAGAAAACTCAAGAATTGGCCAAGATACAGAATTTGATAAACTAATTCTAGATATTGAAACTAATGGAACGGTTACTCCTGATGAAGCTGCAGCACTAGCGGCTAGAATTCTACAAGATCAATTAAAGCCATTTATAAATTTTGAAGAACCTTCCGAAGAGGAAAGAAAGCAAATTCAATCATCAAAAGAACCACAATTTAATAAAAATTTATTAAAAAAGGTAGATGAATTAGAGTTATCTGTTAGATCTGCAAATTGCCTTAAAAACGATAATATTTTTTACATAGGTGATTTAGTTCAAAAGACAGAGGGCGAAATGCTAAGAACACCAAATTTTGGTAGAAAATCACTTGATGAAATAAAAGAAGTTTTAGTCTCAATGGGATTAGCTATGGGAATGGACCTACCAGGATGGCCTCCTGAAAACATTGACGAATTATCAAAAAGATACGAGGATCCTTTTAAAGTATAATTATGAAACACGGATTAAAACAAAGAAAACTTAATAGAACCTCTTCTCATAGATTAGCACTACTTAGAAATCTAACTATAAGTTTAATTAAGCATGAAACCATTACCACAACTACAGAAAAAGCTAAAGAACTTAGACCATTTGTAGAGAAATTAGTCACAAGAGCAAGAAAAGATACTTTGGCAAATAGAAGAATTGTTTTATCTACATTATTTAATAATCAAGAAGCTACAAGTAAGCTTTTTTCAGATATTTCAAAAAAATTCTTAGAAACTAATGGCGGCTACACAAGAATAATTAAAAAAGGTAACCGAATTGGCGATTTTGCACATACTAGTATAATTCAATTTACAAAATAATTTGATTTCAATTGCTTCTTATTTAGCTCTTATTGCAGGGGCTATATTGGGAGTATCATTAAGATACTTAATAAATATTTTTCAATATACTTTCATAGGTCTCCCAATATCTACAATAGTAGTAAATATTATTGGCTCCTTAATTGCTGGAATTTTTTTAAACAAATTTTCAGGTAATTCATATTTATTAATTTATGTTGGTTTTTTAGGTAGCTTCACAACACTTTCATCATTTAATATCGAGTTCTTTAACTTAATATCAAATCATTTATATTTTAAATCATTTTTATTTTTCTTTTCTAACATATTCGTATCCTTTTTATTCTTTATAATTGGTTTTTATTTTTTTAATAAAAATTGAAAATCATAGTTGAAGATAGTTATTCTAGAATTGACAAGTTTCTTGTTAAGTATCTTGATAATAAACCCATGTCTCTCATTCAAAGACTAATAAGAAAAAAAAAAATATTACTGAATAGTCAAAAATGTAAGTCTTCAAATAATATTAAAGCTAATGATGTTATCGATATTTTCTATAGTTTTAATATTCAAAAAGAATTACCTTTAATTTCAAAACCGACTGTAATGTCAGATAAAGAAAAAAAAAATTATATTGATTTAATTGTTTATGAAAATTCTGATTTTATAGTAATTAATAAACCTACAAATTTAGCTGTTCAAGGAGGGACTAAGGTTAAAGTTTCTTTAAAAGACATCTATGAGTCAGTTTTAGAAATAAAACTCTATATAGTTCATAGGATAGACAAAGACACTAGTGGACTTATAATCTTAACTAAAGATAGGTTTTCAGCTGCAGGTATTTCTAAATTATTTCTTGATAAAAAAATTTATAAATATTATCTAGCTATCACGGATAATAAATTTATAAAAAATAATGATTTCCTTGTTAATACAAATAATGATAACCAGTTAATGAGATTAAGATATAGATTTATAGAAAATAAGAATTCTAATTTTATTTATCTTGTTTCTCTTTTAACTGGAAGAAAGCATCAAATAAGACTTCAATTTTCTTTAAATAATAATCCCATTACCAATGATATTAAATTTAATAGAAGGACTATTAATGGTAATTTGGGACTTTGTGCTTATTCTATTAAATTTTATTATAAAAATAAATTTTATAGTTTTAAATTAAAGTATTCTGAAATGTTAAAGTTATTTGATTTTTAATTTCCTTTACAGTATTACTGTAAGAAATATTTTCATCTTGCTCTTCAAAAGAACTTATTTCTAAAGTGCTTAAACCACAAGGAGTAATAAGTCTAAAATTTTCTAAATCTGGTTCAAAGTTTATTGATACTCCATGAAAAATAACTCCTCCACTATATCTTAATCCAATAAATATAACTTTTTTCATTCCTTGATTAGTTTTTATCCACAAACCTCTATTTTTTTCTTTTTTTTGATATAACTTAACCCCTTGTTTTTCGAAACTTTTTATAAGTAATATTTCTAGTTTATTAATAAATTCAATTAATCCAATTTTTCTTTTTTTTATATTTATCATAAAATAAATAACTAACTGTCCAGGCCCATGATAAGTCCACTGACCACCTCTATTTGTAGTAAATACAGGTATTTTTTTTATAAATTCTGGATTTTTTGTATAGCTTGAACTCCCAGCTGTAAAGACTTCATAATGTTCTAAAATCCAGATATATTCTGTTTTATCATTACTATTTTTGATTTTTTCGACATTTTCTTCCATTGCCTTTATGGTGGAAAGATAATCCTGATAACCTTTTAGTTGTTTTATTGATACCATTCGATAATTTACCTATTGAACAAGCGGACGTGGCGGAATTGGTAGACGTGCAGCGTTGAGGTCGCTGTGGGATTTAATCCTGTGGAAGTTCGAGTCTTCTCGTCCGCACCAATTTTTAGGTTTATGAAATACAATGAAAAATACATTTAATAGCAATGAGTTTATAGGGAAAATACAAAAAAAACACCCTGCAGATCAAGCTAGTGCTATTGAAAATCTTAGTAAAGAACACCAGCTATTTTTTCTAAGAAATCATGTTAATAAACTCCAGCCAGATTTTATAGCCTATTTCAGAGATGATAATAGGGAAGAAATTTTAAGTTTTATTCCTAAATCTAAACTTATTAATTTTATTAAAACTTTAGATGTTGATGATGCTGTCGAGATTCTTGCTGATTTTGATAAAAAAGATTTAATTTCTATTTTATCTAAACTTGGATCAGATCAAAGAAATATTATACAAGATAGCCTTTCATACCCCGAGGAATCTGCTGGAAGAATTATGAATAGTGAATTCCTAGCTGTTAGTATTGATTTAAATGTTGGGGATTTAATAGATTATTTAAGAAAATCACGAACAGGTCCTAAGGATTTTTATAATATATTTATTTGTGATGATAATGATATTCCTATTGGATATATCCCATCAGGAAGAATATTAAGATCTAAAAGAACAAAAAAATTAGCTGATATTTATATAAAGAATATTCATAAAATTTCTGCTAGTTCTAGCTTCGATGATGTTTCTTTTGTTTTTAGAAAATACGGTCTTGTCTCGACGCCTGTCGTAGATGACAAAGATAGAATTATTGGAATTATAACTGTTGATGATGTAGTTGATATTGTTTACGAGGAAGACTCTGATGATATCCAAAAATTAGGAGGCTTATTTGTTAACGATTTTTATAAAAGTGCATTTTCTTCAGCTTCAACTCGTTTCGTTTGGTTGGGTCTAAATTTAATTACTGCTATTTTAGCTTCTCTTGTAATCGATATATATGCTATTCAGCTTCAACAGATGATTGCAATTGCAGTATTAATGCCAATTGTTGCATCTATGGGTGGGAATGCAGGCACACAAGCCATGACTATTTATGTTAGAGCAATAGCAACAAAAGACTTAGTCGGATCTAAGTATATTAATCTAATCTTTAAAGAGTTTTTAATTGGCTCTATTAATGGATTTCTACTTTCCATAATAATGGGCCTTATAGCATTTTTTTGGTTTGATAATTTAATGTTAGCTTTTGCAGTGGGAGTATCGATACTTATAAACCTAGGTTTTGCTTGCTTATTTGGTATTTTAATTCCTATTACAATGAATAAATTAAAAATTGATCCAGCTCTCGCTTCAGGAATAATTTTAACTACTTTTACTGATGTATTTGGATTTTTATCCTTTCTATCTATAGCAACATATATTATTAATTTCTAATGAATATTTTAATAATAGGAACAGGATATGTTGGACTGGTTTCAGGAACGTGTTTCTCTGAATTCGGCTATAAAGTAACCTGTGTCGATCACGACAGTAATAAAATTAAAAATCTTAAAAAAGGAATTATTCCAATTTATGAGCCTGGCTTAAATGAATTGGTAAATAAAAATTTAAATAATAAAAATTTAAATTTTGATACAAATTTAAATAAATATTTAAATAAATCTGATTGTGTATTTTTGGCTGTAGGAACTCCTTCTAGAAGAGGTGATGGTCATGCAGATTTAAAATTTATATTCAGAGCTGTTGAAGAGATTTGTTTAAATCTTAAAAAAAAAATTGTTCTAGTTACTAAATCGACCGTTCCAGTTGGAACTGCTAAAAAGATTAAAGAGCTAATTAAAAAATTAGATAAAGAAGACTTAGTGTGCGTAGCTTCTAATCCTGAATTTTTAAGAGAAGGCTCAGCTATAAATGACTTTTTAAGGCCTGACAGAGTGGTAATTGGCACAAATGATCAACATTCAAAGAAATTACTTAATAAGCTCTATAGCCCTCTAAATATACGCCAAGTACCCATGGTTAATACTGATACGGAAACTTCGGAGCTTATTAAATATGCTTCTAATTCTTTTCTTGCAACTAAAATTACATTTATTAATGAAATTGCTAGATTTTGTAAAAAAACAGGAACTAATATCAATGATGTTTCAAGAGCTATGGGCTTAGATAAAAGAATAGGTCCAAAATTTCTTCATTCGGGACCTGGTTACGGAGGCTCTTGTTTTCCTAAGGATACTTTAGCTATGTCTAAAATATTCAAGGATAAAAAAATTAGATTCAATATTGTCGATACGGTAATTAAAACAAATAATAAGATTAAAGAAGATTTATCTAAAGATATATTAAAGGTCATTAGAGCCAATAAGGTAAATAAAATTTTATTTTTAGGACTTTCTTTTAAGCCAGAAACAGATGATATAAGAGAATCTTCATCAATTTTTATTATAAATTATTTAATTAAAAAAAATAAAAATTTAATCATAAGCGCTCATGATCCTGTAGCTATCCCAAACTGTAAAAAAGAAAAGTTAAAAGTGAATTACTATACTGATTTAGAAAAATCTTTTCAAAAGCAAGAAATGGTTATTATAGCTACTGAGTGGAATATATACAGATCTATAAATTTTGAAAATTTATATAAAGAAATGAATTCAAATATAATTTATGACTTAAGAAATATTTATTCATCCAACAAGGAAATTCCAAAAATTGGATTTAAGTATTATTCCATTACTTCAAAATGATTAATAATGAGATTTTAAGAGAGTACGATATCAGAGGAATATATGGTTCCTCATTAACAATTAAAGATATTGATCTGATTGGTAGGTCATTGGCTTCATTGCTGATTAATAACAATATGACCAATATTATTATTGGTCATGATGGAAGGGATTCATCTTTAGAAATTAAAAATTTACTAATTGGCTCTATTATTAAAATGGGAATTGACGTTTCAGATATATCTTTGGTACCGACACCAATTTGTTACTTCGCAACTAAAAAACTAAATATTTCAAATTCAATCATGATAACTGGATCACATAATCCACAGGAGTATAATGGTTTTAAAATTATCATAAACGATGATTCTTTTTACGGAAAACAGATTAAGGATTTAAATAATATTGAAATACATAATGAATCTAATACCAAAGGTTTAATTACATATGTGGATATTTTAGATACTTATATCGATGAAATTTTAACTAGAGTAAATATAATAAAAGATTTAAAGATTGTCTGGGATATTGGTAATGGCGTAATTGGATCTATGTTTCACCGACTTATAAAAAAAGTTCCAGGTAATCATTTAATTATTAATTCAACTGTAGACGGTAATTTCCCCAATCATCATCCTGATCCAACAGTGTTAAAAAATAATATTCAAATTAGTGATTTAGTAATAGAGAAAGGTTACGATCTTGGAATATCTTTTGATGGTGATGGAGATAGACTCGGTGTTATTGATAACAAGGGTAATTTTGTTTATTCAGATATAATTCTTCTCCTTATTTCAAAATTCATGTCTATTAAAATTAAAGATTTAACCGTCGTTGCAGATGTTAAATGCAGCCAATTGATTTTTGAAGATCTGAGATCTAAAAATATAAATGTAATAATGTCTAAAACTGGACACTCTCTTATTAAAAATAAAATTAAAGAAACAAATGCTCATATTGCCGGAGAAATGAGTGGCCATATTTTCTTTAATCATAACTATTATGGTTTTGATGATGCGATATTCGCTTCATTAAAGTTTATGGAATATCTAAGTAATCAAAATGAGTCACTCAACAATATTGTAAGTGATTATTTGATTTATTCTTCTACTCCCGAACTAAAATTGTACTGTGACGAGAATATTAAATTCCAAAATATAGATAAAATAGTTAAAAAAATTAAAGAAAATACTAAAGATTTAAAACTTAATGATTTGGACGGTATTAGAGTTGAAGCAAATGACTACTGGTACCTTATTAGAGCTTCTAACACTCAAAACTGTCTTGTTTTTAGATTAGAGTGTAAAAAAAATATAAATTTTAAAGGTAAATTACAAGAAATTCATAAATTCCTTTCAGACTTTAATCTTGACTTGAAAGAATTAAATTCTTTTTACGAAACAATCTAGTTTGTTTTTTTTTATTAAAATGCAGATTTTTTCAGCATCATTTTTTATAAGAGGCTCAGTGATAGTTACAAAGTAATTTCCTTTTTTTTCAATATTATGCATTAAAAACCTAATTTCATCTAAATTTTTATCTTTCAATAAAGATAAAATAAACAATTTACTTTTTTTAATATCTTTAAAAGAAGATGTCTGAATTGTATAATCTATTTTAGAAACTGTATTTATATCAATTTTTTTAATTTCATTATTAGTTTTTTCTTTTTTTTTATTACT
>CAYZPP010000034.1:0-7754 GCA_964480315.1 uncultured Alphaproteobacteria bacterium
CTGACCAGTACTAATAGCTCAATTGGCTTGATTTATGCACTGAAAAAATTTTTTGGATATAATTAAATTGTTACGATAACATTATATTATTAATGTAAAAATCATTTACATTAATTAATAATGAAAATTACAAAATGCAGGAATTGCAACCATTCTAAATTATGTAAGTTATTTTCTCTTGGAAAACTATATTTAACAGGAAAATTTTAAAAAAAATACAAGATTAAAGATATCATTGTAATTTTGCCCAATAGGGGTTTAGGGTTTTCAAAAATGAAATTTTTAGATGTTTTAGATGGTTTTTTTTTATTTAATAAGAATATTCATATTATACAGAATTCTTAAGTAGTAAGTCTTTAAACTAAAATATTTTTTATAAATTCTTTAAAATTTTTTAATAATTAATTTGTAAATATTATATTTATATTTTTCCCTTCAACTTTTATCTCATTAAAGATTTTATACCCACTATTTTTATAATAATTTGTATTATATTCATCATTAAAGTGAGATATATAATAATCTATTTGAGATTTGTTAACTTCATCGAATTTTTTTAGATTAATTCTTTTTTTTTCATTTTTACTTAACATCATTAAAGAAAAATCTATTCTAGAGTTTTCTACTCCAACAATTGTAATTTTATCTTTTTTATCTTTAGATAGTATAAACTTAATGGCATCAAGATTTGAAACACCCCAATAATCTTTTTCAAATTTATTAAAATATTTTTGTGAAAAAGAATTTAAAAAAACATATTGGTAAGGATGATTTTGGATACTCCAGAAAATAATTGAAAGAAAATATCCAATTAAAATCGTATAATAAAAAAAAATTATTTTTTGGTTATTAAATGACAATATCCAATTATATATAAAATTTATACCAATTGTAGATAGATATATTAGGCCAGGGTATAAAAAATAAAAATGCCTCCATCCATTAAAGATTGTAGGTCTAAAAATAAAATAAGCAAACAGAGGTAAAAAAAAATATCCTAAGATTAAATAATAATTGAAATGCGAATTTTTATGTTTTTCAAAAACTAAAGTATAAAATAAGCATATATTTCCAATTAAAAACAGAAAGATATAAATTACTGGTGTGGATATTAATATCCAAAGTGGAAGATAATACCACGCAGTTTCAGGGGCTGAAATAAGTTTACCCATAAACATTATGTTTGGATCAATAGGATTGTAGGATAATTGGCCTAAAAACAAATGATACAAAGAGAGTATGCCACCATCCCAAGTTTGAGGTGTCAATAAATACAAAGATAAAATTAAAATTATAATTTGTAAGCCTAAATATTTTAAAATTTTTAAATATTCCTTCTCTTTATTTACACATTTGAATAAAAAAATTAATAAAAAAATAAAATATATATATATTCCTATAATTCTAACATTTATTGCCAAAGATATTAAAATGGGTAGTATTAAAAAATATATAAGACTTTTTTTTTTGAAAAATATTAAAGAATTATAAATGCAAAGAACTAAGAAAAATGAAAACCAAATGTCATTTGGATTGTAAAAAAAATCAGGATAAATTCTTGGATTTATTAAAAAAAAAGCTGACCCTATCATTGAAATTTCTCTCGAAAAATTTAATCTGAGAGTTTTATAAAAAAAAATTATCATTAACATGCTCATTAAAAAATTTAGGTAATGACGCATTAAATAAACATCTTTCTTTTCAGAGTCCTTTAAAAAAATAAACTCTAATGCAGCAAATATGGTGTGGTGAATTTTAAAATTATTTTTGATATTACCCATATACTCTTTAGGAGTTGGATATCTAATTTCTCTTTCTTCTTTAATTAATTTTGATTTTTTAGGGAAAAATCTTTCAGCTATGTCATTTAAGACTACAAATCCTTGCTGTCTATATTCTAGCTCATCATAACTTATTCCATAATTTTTTACTGTTAAAATTCCGATTACTAATAAAATCAGTATTAAAAAATTTTGAAAAATACGATTTTTTTTTATCATGTATAAAAGTATAAATGATAAAAAATTTATTACCACGCAAAATTATTTTTTTAAAGATAGATATTTGTTTTAAATAATTAATTTAAAAGATCATTCTTTTTTTATAGACTTATTAGCTTTTAGATTTACTTTTAATTTTTTACCAATTATAGATTTAAGATTATAACTTGCTAAAATTTTATATTTTTACTAAATAATTTTATAAAATTTAAACCAGCAAGACCGTTACCTCCAAAAATTAAGATTTTTTTTATATTTCAAATTTGAGTAAAATGTTTATTGATATATTAATTTTATATCATATAAATTTGTCAAGTAATATTTTTATGAACTTTTTAAAAAATAAAACAATTCTAATAACTGGCGGGACTGGTTCGTTTGGCTCTAATTTTGCAAAAGAATTACTGAAAAATAAATATGATATAAAAAAAATTATTATATTTATTCTAGATGAATTAAAGCAATTTGAATTACAAAAAAAATTCCAAAACAATGTTAAAAAATTAAGATTTCTTTTAGGGGACATTAGAGATAACGAGCGACCACTATATGCATTTAAAAATGTTAAAGTAGAAAGCTTTAAACAATTGCCAATCCTATGGTCTGATAATTTTCTTATCAAATATTTATTTGGTTTTTTTTCAGAACTAACAAGAATATTAGTGCCTGAATATTTTAGACAAAAGTTCAAATGGATAAGGTTTTCTAAAGAGATTATGCTGTTATCTTTTGGAACGAAATAAATACTAATGATTGGCATACTACAGGGTAGACTGACCTATACTAAAAAAAAATTACAGTGGTTTCCAAAAGATCCCTTAAAAGAGTTTCCAATCGCAAAAAAACTCAAATATAATTTTATAGAATTTTTTGCAGAAAAAAATATTAATAAAAAAAATCCTATTTGGTCTGATGATGGTATTAGAAATTATAATAAATATACTCGTAAAAATAATCTTCTAATATATTCATTTTGTGACGATTATTATATTACTAACGATTTAAGCAAAAAAGAAACTTTTAATTATGCCCTTAAAATTTTAAAGAGAGTTCATTTATTAAAAATAAAAAAATATATAATACCTCTATATGGTAAAAGTTTCTTACTTCCACGCAACAAAAAAGGAATATTAAAAAATATTTCTCGTATATCAAAGATTTGTAGCAATTATAAAATTGAACTTTTGTTAGAAAGCAACATGTCTCCTCAAACATTTATGGACCTAAAAGAAAAAATATGCCATAAAAATTGTTATTTTCTTTTTGATACTGGTAATAGAATTGTCTTACAGAGAAATTTTGAAAAAGATATTATGTTGTTTGGAAAAGATATAAAACATATCCACCTTAAAGATAAAGATTATCTAAAAAAAAATGTCATTATAGGTAATGGATTAATGAATTTTGACTTACTTTTTTCATATTTAAAAAAAATTAATTACAAAGGTAATTTTACGATCGAAAGCCAAAGAGGAAATGATATTCTCAAACAATCAAAAAAAAATTACAACTTTTTTAAAAATCTAATAAAAAAACATAAACTTTAAAATGAATATTTTAATTATAGGACTTGGCTCTATTGGTCAAAGACATTTGAGGAACTTAAAAAGAATTCAACCAAATTCACAAATTTATGCATTAAGAAAAACACATGTTACCCCTCTTCTAAATGATAAAAATATAGTTATTAAGGGTGACATTCAAAAAAAATATTCACTTAAATACATAAAAAATCTAGATGAATTAAACCAAAAAAAAATTATATTAGATTGTGCTTTTATTTGCACACCATCATCAAAACATATTTCAGATTTAATTTGGTTATTAAAAAATGATATTAACTGTTTTATAGAAAAGCCACTCGGATCTTCTTTAAAAAGAATTGATGAGCTAGAATCATTGGTTAGAAGAAAAAAAAAGATTATAACTATGATGGGTTTTCAATTAAGGTTTAATCCAATTATTCAATATTTAGAAAATATAATAAAAAGAGGATCTCCTATAGGAAGAATTTATTCTGCTCATATTCATCATGGAGAACATATAGCTGATTTTCATCCCTATGAAGATTATAAAACCTCATATGCAGCTAACAAAATACTTGGTGGTGGAGTAATTTTAACTCAAATTCATGAAATAGATTATCTTTTACATTTATTTGCGAAATACGAGATAATCAAAATGAATTCAATTTCATCTAAACTTTCAGATCTTAAGGTTAATGTTGAAGATGTGTTTTCTTCTAACTTTTTACTCAAAAATAATAAAAAATTGATTTTATGTAGCATGAATTTAAATTTTTTTGAAAGACCAAAAAAAAGAAAGATTTTTTTAATTGGAAAATATGGCACTATTGAAGTTTGTTTAAATTCTCAAAAAATTATAATTATAAAAAATAATAAAAAAATTGAAAAAAAATTTAATTTTGCGAAGAATGATATTTTTATTAAAGAGTTAAAGTTTTTTTTATCTAAGATAAAGTCAAATCAAAAAATATCAAAAAATATGAACTTACATAATGGAATTAAAACCCTTCGACTAGCATTAAAATTAAATAATTTTTTATTATAAAATTGTACGACCACCATCAACTACTACCGTTGATCCATTTATGTACGAAGATGCCTTTGATGCTAAAAAAAGAATAGTATTATTATATTCATTTTTTTTTGCCATCCTACCCATTGGAATTAGTTGACTAACCTTCTTTATAAAAGCCTTATCTTGATTTTTTTCCATTCCCCCAAATGCTACAGCATTACATCTAACTTTTTTAGGCCAATAAGTTGCTGTATATTTTGTTAAGCCAATTATTCCATGTTTAATAACTGAATACGTAACTGGTTTAACTGAATTTTTTTTGTATATTCTATTGTCTGGAGAAATAATTCCAAGATCTGAAGATATATTAATAATATTCCCACCATTTAGCTGCCTGTTCATTTGTGAACCAAAAATCTTAGTACATAGCATGGCACTTTTTAATCCTACTTCTAAATCTTTGTCCCAAATTTTTTCATCAAAATTTTCTAGTTTAGTTTTAGATGAACTCGACCCAGGACCATAATTATTAGCAGCATTATTTATTAATATGTCTATTCTATTATATTTATCTTTTATTTTTCTTGCTACTAATTTTATTTCTTTTTCATTAGTTAAATCACATCTAATAAAATTTTTTTTATTTGAGGATCGATTGTCAAGAATTATTACTTTGCTAGAGTTATTTTCAAAAGCTTTTATAAATTGTGTAGCAAGAAACCCTAAGCCACCCGTTATAACTATTGTTTTGTTTTTAAGATCTGTGTATAAAATATTCACTATCACTAATTATAATAATTTTTAAATAAATGAAATTAAATAATGAAGTTTGGGCCTTTATACCTGCAAGATCTGGCTCAAAAACAATCAAAGATAAAAATTTAGTTATTTTTAAAAAAAAACCACTAATAGCTCATAGTATAATTGTAGCCAAAAATTGTAATAAAATAGATAAAATTATTTTTTCTTCAGATAGTAAGAGATATTTTAATATAGCAAAAAAATATGGAAATTTCTTATTTCATCACAGAAATAAAAAAAATTCTTCTGACAAGAGTACTGATTTTGAAGTTTTTAATGATTTCGTAAAAAATTACAAAGGTACTCTGCCTAAATTTTTTATTCACTTAAGACCTACCACGCCATTTAGAGATTGTAATCTTCTAGATAAAATTATTTCACATTTCATTAAAAATCAAAATAAATATTCATCTTTAAGATCTTTAAGCATAATGACAAATCCGATTTATAAATCTGTTATAATAAAAAATAATAAGTTGTTTTCTCCAGTATTTAAAAGTTTTTCTTTAGATAAAATTAATAATCCTAGACAAAAATATCTTAACTCCTATATGCCAAATGGGTATGCCGATATTATTAAGACCAAATCTATTTTAAATGGCTTTTTACATGGCAATAAGACTATGCCTTACATAAACAAAGATCCTGTTTCTGACATAGACAGTTATTTTGATTTAAAAATTGCGAATTTAATTAATTAGTATAAACAATTACAAAATGAAAAATAATATTTTTTTAATTGGTGAAATTGGCATTAACCATAATGGTGATTTAAACATTGCTAAAACCTTAATTGATAATGCAAAATTAGCAAACTTTGACTCGGTTAAGTTTCAGAAAAGGACTTTAAATAAAGTGTACACCAAAGAAGCTTTGGATGCTCCTAGAGTAAGTCCATGGGGCTCAACTAATAGACATCAAAAAGAAGGTTTAGAATTAAACTTTGAAGAATATTTAGAAATAGATAATTATTGCAAGCATAAAGAGATTGAATGGTTTGCATCTGCTTGGGATTTAGAAAGTATTGAATTTCTAGAAAAATTTAACTTAAAATATCATAAAATTGCTTCAGCAATGATTGTTGATAAGAATTTTTTAGAGGCAGTGGCAAAGACCAAAAAACATACATTTATCTCAACTGGAATGTCTACAGAAAATGATATTAAAAATGCAGTTGATATTTTTAGAAAAAATGATTGTTCATTTGAATTAATGCATTGCGTATCCACCTACCCCATGAAACCAGAAGATGCCAATTTAGTTACTATTAATGCTTTAAGAGATAAGTTCAAATGTGATGTAGGGTATAGTGGTCATGAAAATGGTGTTGCTGTTTCATTAGCAGCCTCATTTTTTGATATAACTTCATTAGAAAGACATATAACTTTAGATAGAACTATGTATGGATCTGATCAGGCAGCTTCATTGGAATTTCCTGGAATGAAAACATTATCAGATTCAATTAAAAAAATAGCTATTGCTTATGGAACAAATAAATTAGGGCATGTGACTGAAGAAGAAAAATTAATTGCTCAAAAACTAAGGTCACATATTACTAATTAAATTTAAAACCACTTTAATGAAAAATTTAAAATTTAGTAATTTTTTTTCAAAAAAATTAAGTGAATCTTTAACTGTTAAAAAGAAACTAAATTCTATTATTTTAAAAAAATCACTAATACAGTGTGTTGAAAGAATTAATGACTCAATTTTATCAGGAGGCAAAATTCTTTTATGTGGTAATGGAGGTTCTGCAGCAGACGCACAACATCTTGCAGCAGAATTTCTTGTTAGACTAAGACCGCATATCAATAGAAAATCTATACCTGCATTATCACTTGCTATGGATACATCAACTATAACCGCATGTTCTAATGACTATTCTTTTAAATACTTATTTTCAAGAAATTTAGAAGCAATAGGAAATAAAAATGATGTATTAATTGCAATATCAACTAGTGGTAATTCACAAAACATTTTGGAAGTTTTAAAGAAAGCTAAGAAAAAAAAAATTTTCTCTATTGCAATGCTTGGTAATACTGGTGGTAAGGCAAAAAACTTAGCAGATACTAGTTTAATCATACCAAGTAAAGTCACATCAAGAATACAAGAATGTCATATTTTTTTAGGGCATACGATGTTTGAGTTTGTTGAGGATCTTTTAATTAAAAAAAAAACCCCATTCTCTGACTAGATCGTTAATAGAGACTTATTGTCTCCAAAGATAGCCACCAAAAAGGATTAAAGCTCCGGATCTATAAAGGTGGTGTTGGTTAAAAGGAAACAAAAAAGATCTTCTATTTGCAGTATTGGTTTAATAATAAAGCTAACAGATTTAAGTTAGGAGATTATCAGCTGATCCTCTATTTTTTTCAAAATTTAAATCTCTTTCCTCAGTATCCATTGAATAGT
>CAYZPP010000035.1:0-7352 GCA_964480315.1 uncultured Alphaproteobacteria bacterium
ATCTTATTAAGATAGCTATGATTAAAATCCAATATGTACTTAAAAAAGAAAAGTTAAAATCAAAAATGATATCTCAAGTACATGATGAGCTTTTATTTGAGATACACGAAAAAGAAGAAGATGTCATCGATAAGATTAAGCATATAATGGAAAATGAACATATCCAGTTTAGAGACTTTAATACACCAATT
Source organism: uncultured Alphaproteobacteria bacterium (assembly GCA_964480315.1). Taxonomy (GTDB): domain Bacteria; phylum Pseudomonadota; class Alphaproteobacteria; order HIMB59; family HIMB59; genus HIMB59. Next base: position 192 of record CAYZPP010000035.1, read on the forward strand.
AGAGTTGATAGTGGCAAAGGTAATAACTGGGGAGAGGCGCATTAATTGAATAAAATAAAAAATTTTTCACTCTTAGCGGTATTAATATTTATCTTATTTTACTCATCTACATTAATATACTCATTCACTAATATTTATCTTTCATTTAAACAAGAAAGCTCTTTCCAACTTCAAGATTTTATAGATAAGAAAAAACTATCATTAAATTTTAGAAAACAATTAAATACTATTATTTATGAAAAAATTAAAAAAGATGCGATTTTAAAAATTATTTATAGTCTAGATAAAAAAAATTTTGATATGCTTATAAGCCAAAATATTAGTAAACTATCCGATTATCTATCAGATGAAAAAATAATTATGAGCTTATATAAAAATCCAAGTCTAATTAGAGATCAAATTGATAATCTTAAATTAGATAAAATACAAGAATGGGATAACGCAGAATTGTCTGTGAATCCTAGTACTACTTTAGAAAAAAAGAAATTTAAACTAGTGGGTCCAAATATTAAAGAGCTATATAAAGACACAAATTATTTTTTTTTAACAAGTCTTAATACTTTTAAATTAGATTTTATACATAAAGATATAAATATTATAGTCAAATTAAACTTAGATAAAATAATATGGAAGATTAGTAGCGTAGAAATTAAATTCTAAAAACTTTATGTTGAAATTGTATGCTGAAAGGCTAGTAACCAATACTTCTATTAAATTATCAATTTTAAATCAATTACCAAGATGAATTAGGCTCTTTGAGGAAAGCAATTTCCTCTAATGTAGATTGCCTTTGCAGTATTTCGTTGCGATGGGGGTATCTACCAAATTTTTTAATTACTGTACTATGACTTTCCCATGATTTTTTTATTTCTAAATAATTCGGGTGATCCCTTAAGAATACTTCACCTAATTGTTTTACAAATAAATGATCTTGCATTTCTTCACTATGAACAAGCGGCATAAGGTAAAATAACCTCTCAGGTAAATCTAGTTCATCTAAGTATTCTCTATCTACACCTTCTGTTACTAATAATCTTGATTTTGTATCTTGAGCGTATGATCTGGAATCATTTCTAAAAACATTTCTAGAGAATTGATCTAGTAATATAATTAGAGCTAGACTACTTTTAGAGTAATCCTGCCAGTCATCATATTTGTTTTGAATGGCTCTCTCTAAGTCTTTTAAAAATTTTTCCTTAATTTTTTGATCGTATTCATCATTCTTTGACCAGTGATTTTTTACTGAAGATTCATTAAACCAGAATGTCAATATTGATTGATATTTATCTTGAGTCATTAAAATTCTTGATTAGGCATATTGAATGCTAACCATTTATTTACTTCCTCGTATCCACCAACATGATTATCATTTATCATAACTTGAGGAAAGGATTTAGCTTCAGGAAACTTCTCAAAAAAAACATCTCTATTAAAATCTTTATCTAACATTAATATTATAGGATTATGATCTTTTAAAATAGATTTAGTTTTGTTACAGGATGGGCAATTTTCTTTCGAATAAATCTCAACTTTCATTTAGAAAGCATCGTCAAAAGAAAGAGATCTGTCCGTAGGTTTTTGATACTCTGATACCCGCTTTTCAAAGAAATTAGTTACACCTTGAACATCTAATGCTCTCATAAAATCAAATGGATTCTCAGTATTAAAAACTCTGTCAAATTCAAAAAGATCTGCAATACGGTCTGCAACGGCTTCAATATATTGGCACATCATTTCTTTGTTCATGCCAATAAGATCAACGGGTAATGCATCTTTAACAAATTCTTTTTCAAATTCCACAGCCTCTCTGACAATTTCTTCAAATTCTGATTGACTCACATCTCCTGAGATCAAACTCAAATCTTTAATGTCTGAATCGGTAAGAGTGCCTTTGTTATATTTATCTCTAAGTGTTTTATATATTAAAGCGGAAAAACTAAAATGCATTCCTTCATCTCTTGCGATCCAATCATTGGATAAAGCTAAACCAGGAAGCAAACCTCTTTTTCTAAAATAATATATTGCACAAAATGATCCAGCAAAAAACAATCCTTCTACTAAACCAAATGCAATTAATCTAGTTAATAAATTTTGTTTTCCATTAAGCCATTTTGCAACCCATTGTCCTTTATGATTAATACAAGGCACATTTTCAATAGCAGCAAATAATTTTTCTTTTTCTTCTGCATCCGGCACATAAGCTTCGATTTGGAGACCATACATTTCTGCATGAGTTGTTTCATTTGCCATCTGAACTGTAATAAAACATCTTGCCTCAGGCATGAGAATCTCATTATAAAATCTACTAGCGAGGTTTTCATTAATCATTGCCTCAGAGTTAGCAAAATAAGCTAGAACTTGTTTTATGAAGTGTTTTTCACCTTCTTTTAATGTTTTAAGATCTCTTAGGTCATCTTGAAGTGAAACTTCTTCTGTTGTCCAAAATGTTTGAATATGTTGTTTATATCTATCCCAAATATCCTGATGTTTAATTGGAAAAATTGATTTTACGCCTTTTGATATCATTATTATTTAAACCTATTTATTACCTTTATGCGCTGCATGTCAAACAATCTTCTGGTTCATTCGTCTCAGTTACTTTTAAGATTTGTTCTCTAGCTTTTTTCTCAGACGAAACTGTTACTTTTACCGCATCAACGGCTGATCTACTTCTTAAATAATACATCCCAGTTTTTAGTCCTTTTTTCCAAGCATACATATGCATTGAATTAACTTTTCCAAAGGTAGGGCTCGCTAGCCATAAATTCATGGACTGAGTTTGATCAATAAAAGGTGCTCTATCTGCAGCCATATCAATTACTGTTTTTTGAGATGTTTCCCAAACAGTCTTATAGGTTTCTTTAAGATCTTCAGGAAATTCTGGTATATTTTGCACTGAACCGTTTTCTAAAACAATATTATCTCTCATTTCCTTACTCCATAAATTTCTTTTAGATAATTCTTTAACTAAATGCCTGTTAACTAATAAAAATTCTCCTGAAAGAGTTTGTCTTTTATATATGTTTGATGTCTGCACTTGAAATGTTTCGGTATTTCCTAAAATAATACCAGTAGAAGCTGTAGGCATGCAAGCGGTTGTAAGAGAATTACGAACACCGTGTTCAATAACTTGTTTTCTTAATTTCTCCCAATCCCACATATCTGAAGGTGCTGTATTCCATAAATCAAATTGGAATTTTCCTTCTGATATGGGAGAACCTTTAAATGTCGAGTACGGTTCTTTTTCTTTTGATAGCTCCATAGAAGATTCAATAGACCCAAAATAAATTGTTTCAAATATTTTTATATTTATATTCTTTGCTTTCTCTCCATCATGAGGAATTCCCATTAAGAAAAATACGTCGGCTAGACCTTGAATGCCTAATCCAATTGGCCTATGTAGATTATTTGATTTACTCGTTTTCACTGTAGGATAAAAATTAATATCAATAACTCTATCTAAATTTTTGGTGGCAAGTTTTGCTGTTTCATAAAGAGCTTGGTAATCAAATTGTTTATCCTCTTTTACAAACTTAGGAAGGGCGATAGATGCAAGATTACAAACCGCAGTCTCATTTTTTTCTGAATACTCAACAATTTCAGCACAAAGATTAGAGGACTTAATCACTCCAATATTTTTTTGATTTGATTTTTCATTTACAGCATCCTTGTAGAGCATATAAGGCTGTCCAGTTTCGATCTGAGCCTCAATAATCTTAGACATTAGTGCTCTAGCTTTCATTTTAGTAAGATGAGGTAATTCTTTTTCGTATTTTGCATAAAGCTTGTTAAAGTCGTTACCATATGTATCTGATAATCCGGGACACTCATGTTCACTCATTAATGTCCAATCAGCGTCATCCTCAACTCTTTGCATAAATAAGTCCGGTATCCATAAAGCGTAAAAAAGATCTCTAGCTCTAAACTCTTCAGAGCCTGTATTTTTTCTTAACTCAAGAAATGCTTCAATATCAGCATGCCAAGGCTCTAAATATATAGCAAAAGAACCTTTTCTTTTCCCGCCACCCTGATCAACAGATTTCGCTGTTTCATTAAATATTTTAAGAAAAGGAATAAGCCCATTGGACTTTCCATTCGTGGATTTAATTCTACTTCCGCCAGCTCTAATATTATGAGCATGCAATCCTATGCCACCAGCAGTTTTTGATATTAAGGCACAATCTTTAATTGTATTAAAAATACCTTCAATAGAATCATCTTCCATTCCAATTAAGAAACAAGATGAGAGTTGTTGCATCTTTAAACCACTATTAAATAAAGTAGGGGTTGCATGAGTATAAAGACCATTAGATAGCATATCATATGTTTTTTTGACTACATCAAAGTTAAATTCATCACACGAAACTGACAAGGCCACTCTCATCCAAAGATCTTGAGGTCTTTCAATTGTTTTATTTTCAAATTGTAATAGGTACGCTCTAATTAAAGTAGTTAAGGCAAAATAATCAAAATGGTAATCACGGTCATAGTCAATCATAGATTCAATTACTTCAGCATTCTCTTGAACTTTTTTATAATAAGTTTCATTTAGGAGACCATCGTTGAAAAGATTTTTACTTGCAATTACAAATCCAGGAGTTTCTTTATGAAGAGCATTAGCTTTTATTCTTCCCGCTAGGTAGGAATAATCAGGATGTTCTACTGTTAATGCGGCCGCTGTCTCAGCTAAGTAATTATCAATCTCGGTTGTTGTGATATCGTTATATAGTCCTTGAATAGCTTTTTGTGCAATAGTGATAGGTTCTATTTCTAAGCCAGTTGATAATACTGCAATTCTGTTTGTTATTTTATCAAGTGAAACGGCTTCCTGAAGCCCATCTCTTTTTAAAACCATCATAGAAGAAACTCTTCCTCCAGCTTGTTCTTTTAATTGGTCAGTTTTGTATCTTTGAGAAGACCTTTGCTCTCGATATAAAACATAAGCTCTTGCAACCTTATGGTGCTCTTCTCTCATAAGTGCTAATTCAACTTGGTCTTGTATATCTTCAATATGTATCATATCACCATCAGCTATTCTTCTTGTTAAGGCGGATGTGACAGTTTCTGAAAGATTAACTACAGTTTTGTCGATTTCTTCATTATTTCTTATATCTGTTTGAGCTAAAAATGCTTTTCTGATGGCATTGCCAATTTTATCAGATTTAAAAGGTGTAATAGAGCCATCTCTTCTTACAACACTAAGACTAAATAGGTTGATACTATTAGATTTTTCATCTTTTTTAGTCGTAGTATTTGTGTTGGAAACTTTTTCCTTGGTTTTTAAATTGTCGTTTTGTTCCATGCTGCAACCTCAAAGTTAATAAAATAAGCAAAATACACTAGATATAGTGTGCTTTGCCTTCTGAATATACTATAAGTAGTTTTTGTTAGTCAATAGTTAAACTAATTTAATTCTTAAAACTAAGTAAATTCAATCAATTAATTGCAAATATATTCACATGCTCAAGATTTTTATTCACAGAGTATTGATTAAAATTTTAATATTTAATCCATGTATTATTAAAACATAACAATTTGAAGGTTATTTGATTTTTAGATTCGTAAATTCATATTGTTAAAATGTGACTATATGGTTTGATGCAATCTAATATAGTTATTGTTAATATTTTCTTATGAAAAAAATATTAGGCGTAGGTACTGCATTGGTTGATATCATTGCGCAAGTAGATGATGAAATTATTAAAAAACTAGATCTCAATAAAGGATCTATGTCCCTCATAGAAGAAAATCAGATCTCTAAAATTAGAGAATATTTTAATAATCCAACGATCACTTCAGGAGGATCGGTTTGTAATACCATTCATGAATTAAGTAACTCTTCTCATGAGGCTTCTTTTTTTGGAAAAGTCAATGATGATGATTATGGTCGCGCATTTCTTAAGGATATGGAAGATGCTAAAATACCGTTCTTGGGAATTAAAGAAAAAAATTCTTTACCTACTGGCTGCTGTAATATTTTGGTAACTAATGATGGTGAGAGGACTATGGCGACTCATATTGGCATAGGTTCACAATTAAGTGTCCAAGACATAGTTAAAGAAAAATTTCAAGGAGTAGACCATGTTTACATGGAAGCTTATTTATGGGATCACGAATTGACAAAAGCAGCATTAAAAAAAGTTGGAGAATTATCTAAAGAATTAAAATTTGAACTATCATTTTCTTTATCAGATTCATTTTGCGTAATGAGAAATAGATCGGAGTTGGAAGAATTTATTTCTAATAATGTGGATTTAGTGTTTTGCAATTTAGAAGAAGCTAAAGGGTTCTCTCAATCTGAGCATATGTCTGATGTTGCTCAGTATTTTCATCATCTAAATAAAAAATTTGTGATGACTTCAGGAAAGGAAGGTGGTTATTTTTTCCATGAAAATAAGGTAGTACATGAAAAAGCTAAGATAGTTAAGAGTGTTATAGATACAACTGGAGCAGGAGATAATTTCGCAGCAGGTTTTTTAGAGAAGTATTTATTAGATAGCCCAATTAAAGAATCATTAGAAAATGGCCACCAAAAATCTTCACTAGTTATCCAGCAATTAGGCTCAAGAATTAAGCGTAACTGATGTGATAAAAAATTGCTTGCAGTATAATTTCTTACTATATATCTTTCGTCCATGAATGATTTTAAAGTAAAAGATATTTCCCAGCATGCCTATGGTAGACAAGAGATTGAAATAGCAGAGACAGAAATGCCAGGATTAATTGCTATTCGTGAACAATTTGGCAAAGCCCAACCTCTTAAAGGAGCAAATATTATGGGTTGTCTTCATATGACAATTCAAACAGCAGTTCTAATTGAAACTTTAGTGGCTCTTGGAGCAAAATGTAGATGGAGTTCTTGTAATATTTACTCTACTCAAGATCACGCGGCAGCAGCTATAGCAGAAAGTGGTACGCCTGTTTTTGCTTGGAAGGGTCTAAGCGAAGAAGAGTTTTTATGGTGCATTGACCAGACCATAGAAGCTGATGGATGGGTACCCAATATGATTTTAGATGATGGAGGAGATTTAACCACAAGAGTCCATGAAAAATATCCTGATTTATTAGAAAATATTAGAGGCTTATCTGAAGAAACCACAACAGGTGTTCACCGTTTAGAACAGATGGTAGAAAAAGGAGAGCTTAAAGTTCCGGCCATTA
>CAYZPP010000036.1:0-7234 GCA_964480315.1 uncultured Alphaproteobacteria bacterium
TTATCATGCCAGGAAAAAGATTGTTAGATTTAAAAATTTTAGTTTTTTGAGATTTTTTAGCTCCAAAATAACAATTACGATTGATATTATCTAATTTTAAATTTTTCATATTTTTCGTATTTTTCGTATTAGTGAGCTTTATACCTGATTCAACTAATAATCTTATTTTCCAAACAATAAATTCAATAGCACTGCCCTCGTCTCTTAAAGCAAAGAGACGTTCATGCACTTTGTGAAAATCTCGTATTAATTTATTTAATATTTTAGAATTTTCAAAATTACCACTTGGCACAGGAACTTCTATTTCCCAAATCTGGCTTGCATATCTAGCTTCCACACTGAATTCCATTTTGTAATTTTTTTTACGATGTTCAATAGGTAAAGATAGACGAAATTTTTCTACTCGTTTTTTAATACGATTAATAACTGCGTTTACAGCACTACCATTGAAATCTCTAGAATGAGTAAAAAAACTTTCACTTTCTTCTGAAATTAAGTCAGCAAATTGCATTCCACAGGCTGAAAGAGCTGAAGCTTGTTTTGGTAATATCACCTTACTTATTCCAAGTTCCTTAGCTATTAACATAATATTTATTCCAGCCGCCCCCCCTCCAGCTACAATAACACTTTCTTTTGGATCTATTCCTTTTGTAATTGTTACATCGCGGACGGCATTAATCATTACTTCAGAGGCCAAATGAAGAATTCCATATGCAGCCTCTTCAATAGTTTTATTAAGTTGTATTGCTATAGTTTCAATTGCTTTACGAGCAGCTCTTACGTCAAGATCCATTTGACCGCCAAGAAAGAAATCAGGATCAAAATAACCTAAAACACACGCTGCATCAGAAACGGTAGGGAGATTACCCCCTTTCCCGTAACATGCGGGTCCTGGCAGAGCTCCAGCAGATTGAGGTCCTACTCGTAATAATCCTCCATCATCAAACCAAGCGATTGAACCTCCACCAGCCCCAACAGAACTTATATCTACTGAAGAAATACTTAAAATATGTCCAATCCAATCTCCTCCGAGCCAAGTATCACGACTATAACGAAGTTCATTATTGCTAATTAACCCAACATCAAAGGTAGTTCCTCCTGTATCACATACAATATAGTTGGAGCCTGCTTTTTCTAAATTTCCAAACATTCTAGCTGCCACAGGAGCTTGCGCAGGTCCAGATTTTGCTGTGTGTATTGGATATTTAACTATGTCTTTTACTTGAGCGCACCCACCAGCAGAAGTTGAAATAAGAAATTCTCCCTTATAACCTGCTTTCTTCAGATCTTTTTCAAGATTAATTAAATGATCCTGCATAAGCGGTTTTAATGATGCATCAATTGCGACACTCGAAGCCCTTCGATATTCACGCAAAATTGGAGTTAGCTTATGCCCAAGCGAATAAGGAGTTTTTGGCAATAATTTACCTATCATATTTCCAATTCTCAACTCATGAATTGGATTGGCAATTGACCAAAGAAAACTAACAGCAATAGCTTCAAAACCTAATTCTCCTAAATGTAAAATTATTTCAGTGGCTTGCTTCTCGTCCAAAGGGATAGAAATTTTTCCCTCAGAGCTAATTCTCTCTATAATTTCAAATGTTCTATTTTTTGGAATATAGGGTTTTGGAAAATTTTTTGAAAAATCATGAGGTTTGGACTTTCCTCCTTCTTTTAATATTAAGGTGTGGGCGAAACCTTCGGTAGTTAGAAAAGCTGTTTTTGCACCAGTTCCTGTTACGATTGCATTCGTAGCTCTAGTTGTGCCATAGATAAAAATTTCTGTATTAGCCAATAATTCTTCAAGCGATATATCTAACTGTAAAGCTGCATCTTTCATTGCGCCTTTAACGCCATCGTATGCTCTATTGGGTGTTGTGAGAGATTTGCCTACTGTTAGTGTTTGTTTTTTACTATATATGACCGCATCAGTAAAAGTTCCTCCTGTATCAATTGAAACTCTATATTTCATATTATATTTGATTTCTTATCTGTGGACTGCGGGCATATAAAGCAACCATTGGTATAATTAATAATCCAAAAACAGACTGTTGCATTGCATATGAAAGGCCTAAGCCAACCAAAAGTGAAGTTAAAACTGTCAACACCAAGGTACCCACTACTGTACTTCCATATCCTCCTTGTCCACCGAGTAGAGAAGTTCCACCTATTACTACAGCAGCAATTGTTGTAAATAAATATGGATCACCAACACCAACAAAACCTCCTCCAGAGAAACCAAGTAAAATCATCCCAGTCATTGCTGACATTCCGCCGCTTATTATATAGGCTAGATTCCAAATTTTAAATTCTGATATAAGAATACGAGAAGAAGCACGCTTATTTCCTCCAACCGCATAAAAACTTCGTCCAAATAATGTTCGAGACATAATTGCTACCATTATAATTGTAATAATAAGCCAAAGAAAAACTACAGGTGGTAGAGGAAAACCAAATGTATTTCCACCAAATGAAGACATATTTCTAATCCAAGGCGGGACTTGGCTAAGAACATTTCCTCCATACACACCACTACTTGTAAAAATTTGACTAACTCCTACAACTATAAATCCAACACCTAATGTGACTACTATGGATTGTCCTTGCAGTCTGTATGAGAGCAGACCATTGATTAAACCTACTATGAGTCCACAAAAAATAATTATTAATATAGCTAAAGTCGTAGGTAGCCCCATATTAAGAAGGCTTGCTAGAAGTATATTCGCTGAACCAATTACATAAGGTATAGATAAATCAATACCACCAAGTAGAGCGCAAAGAGTTTGCCCAAGTGAAGCCAATCCAAGAAACGCTGCAAGAAGCAACATTGAACGAATACTAATTGATGATGCAAAACTAGGAACAATTAGAGCACCAATAGTTATTAAAATAATTAATAGCGAAAAAGCCAACAAAACATTTTGTTTTTGAATTATATCTTTAATATATAAATAATTTTTTTTCATAATTTTTCTACTTTTTTATTCATCAAACTATTTATAAGAAGGGAGAGAGCGAGTATTACTCCTGTTGAGGCTTGTGTAACAAAACCGGACACATTACCAAAATTAAAAGAAGAGAGAACGTAACTAATCATATACATATTAATTGATCCTAGAACTGACCCTAATCCTCCTCCTATACCGCCTGCTGGACTCGTTCCTCCAAGTATCATTGCTGTAATTGCAGCTAAAGTATAGGTATTACCTTGTGTGGGATCTCCAGAACTAATTAGTGCTGTATATGTTAGTGCGGCCATGCCTGCAAAAATTCCTCCCATAATATGAGCCCCAAACCTTGCTGCCACTGTATTAACACCACTTGCAAATGCCATTCTTTCATCAGCGCCTGTTAATAAAATTTGCTGGTAAAAAACAGTTCGAGAAAATAAAAACCAAATAATTATCATTCCTGAAAGAATAAAAAAAATTGGTGATAGAATTTCTGCGCCATAGCCCCACTCATACATCCACTCTGGAGAAAACCCTGAAGGCCTATCCATAATAGTTAAATTTACTCCCGTAAGAACAAGATATCCGCTCAGAGTTACTATAATTGGAGATACGCGAATATAAATTATGATTGCCGCCACTATTACTTGGTACAAAATTCCCGCACCTAAAACATAGGATACTACCAAAAATGGTGATGTATAACCATTGCCTACAAGCCACGCCACTAAAGAAACATTTATAAATCCAATTAAAGGACCAACTGACAAATCAATTCCTCCTCTACCGACCAATGCAATAGGCGTTAAAGCTAGAGCGGCTAGAATTAAAGGTGAAATAACTATAATTGCTCCACCAATACCATCACTAGAAAAAAGATGAGGTGCCCTAAATATGATTACAGTAAATAAGATTATTATTAGTACTATTGGTACCAATAAGTGTCTCTCGCGTTCAAGACGAGGGTTATGCATATAAAACTGATTAAATTTTGAAAAAAAATTCAATGCATCTCCACTAATTTTCTTTATTTGCTATGTTTGAAGGATCTAAATTTCCAAACATAGCTGTCAACACAACATCTTCAGAGATATTTTCTGAAGTAATATTAGCAAAAGGACAGCCCGCTCTAAAAACAATAACCCGGTCTGCAAAATCAAAAAATTCCTCAATCTCACTCGAAAGATAAATGATAGATCCTCCTGCAGAAACAAAGTTTTTAAATTGAGAATAAAGCTCTCTTTTAGTGCCAGCATCAACACCCCTAGAAGGGTCATTAAGGACTATAATTTTTGGCTTAGTTGACAAAACTCGACCTATAAGAATTTTTTGTTGATTGCCTCCTGAAAGTGAAGTTATGCGATTAGAAGACCTACCCATCACAATAGATAAATTTTTTTTTTCTAAATTAAAAGAATTTTTTAGTGGTTTCATTTTTATCCAACCAAATTGATTAAATAAAATACGATATAAAGCTAAAGAAAAGTTTTCGAAAATACTCAAATTAGGAAAAATACCTTCATTGGCTCGATCTCCAGACACATAGGCCACACCAAATTTATCAGCATCTGAAAAATTTTTTATTTTATTTTTTTTATTGGACAGTCCTGCAAAAATATCACCACTTAAAGGAGGCTTAATGCCAGCTATAGTATTAATGAAGTTTGCTTGCCCCTGGCCTTCAAGGCCAGTCACACCAATAATTTCTCCTGCTTTTAATTTAAAATTAAAACTATTACTATCTTTAGATACTAGGATATTTTCAGCTAATAAAACAGTTTCTTTGTTTGAATTAGATAGGGTAGTGGATTTTTTTATTCGAAATTTTTCTGTTTTGTTAGATTTAGATGATATTAATTGCATTATATTTTTAGATGTAACTTCATTGCCTGAAAGATCTCCAACTACTGAGCCATCTCGTAAAATAGTGGCATGATCGGCAATACGTATTAATTCAGCTATTCGATGCGTAACTACTAAAATACTACAACCTTCATTTCGAAGTTTACGAATTTCACTATGAAGACGATTGGTTGCGTCTAAATCTAGCGATGCTGAAGATTCATCTAAAATAAGCATTCTTGGAGACGTAATTAATGAACGAGAGATTACAATCCACTGCTTTACACTAAGTGATAAATTTTTCACTAATGTGTCCGGATTAATATCAATTCCTGTAAAATGTCTTAGCATTTCTTGACTTCTTTTTTTAGCATTATTTCGCGATCTTGATCGAAAAAATAAACCGTCACTTCCAGCAAATATATTATCAACGACCGATAAATTTTCAGCAACAAGGACTTCTTGAAAAATCATTTCCACACCAATTTTTCGGGCATGCATAGGATTTCTAGGTGTTTCTCCAAATATTGACAGCTTTCCTTTATCTGGTATCACTACTCCAGATAAAATTTTAGCAAGAGTTGACTTACCACTTCCATTTTCACCAACAATAGCGTGCACTTCACCCTGTTTAATTTTAATACTACAATTATTTAGCGCAACTGTTTCACCAAATTTTTTACTAATATTTTCAACTTGTATCTCATTTGAAGTGTTAATACTTTTTATTTGACTGCCTCTATTTATCATTAAAATTTATATAAATAATGGCCGAGAATCATTTTTAATTGATTTCCGGCCATAAAAAAATTCAAAATAATTGTATTTATTCAGGCTTCCAAGTAAATGGATCAGCAGGTCTTAGAACCATTGCATCTGCCATTGGCTTTGGAAACCAATCTTCTACTTTAGGCTCAAACCAAAGTGGATCTGCAGTATTACAATCAGCAGGCACTCTAGCCATAACTTGATCATGTGTAAACTTCAGAACAGGTCTCATAACCGCATTAATCTTTGGACCTTGTCCTTGAAGAGTACGTAACATCATATTCCAAGCTATGTATATTTCACCTGCAGGTGGCCACACCATGAAACCGGCATCAATCCAATCAGGATTATTACGCCAATAACAAACTGCTCCCATTTCACCAGAAACACTTATTGGCACCATCGGTCTTCCAGACTGAAGCATTGCTTGAAGAACACCATTTTCTGCTGGTGATTGTGCAATAATAGCATCTAACTTAGCAGGATGAGTAGCAAGAAATTTTTGAACTTCAGTTTGTGCAACTGAATCTGTCCACATTCCTTGAACAGTACCAACTAATTTAATATTAGGATATTCAGATAATGCCTTTAAGGCCCCTACATCAAAACTATCAGAAGAAGAAAATCCTGCTATTCCACTTACAAGCAGTACATTTCCTTTTCCACCAATTTTTTCAGCAATGGCTTTAGCAATATCATAACCTCCAGTTACATAATTTGCAGAAGCACTAAAAGCTTCTGGAGCAGTTACATAACCAGAAAATGAAAATACTGGTACTCCTCTATCATATGCATATTTAATAGTTTGATTTAAAGCTGTTGGATTTGAACAACATAAAAATATTGCATCAACTCCCTGATCCACAAGTTGTCTAATTTGTTGAATCTGCACAGCATCTTTTAAATCTGACTGCAGAGTAATAACTTCTTTAACTAAGCCCGCTTCTACAGCTTGTGGTATTAGTGTTTCTGCAAGAAATTTAGCTGATGCAGCTCTCCAAGTATTGCCTGTATAAGAACTAGCATAACCAATTGTCCATGGTGCACTGTTTTTTGCCTTAAAGTCTCTTAGCATTCCCCCATTAATTGGCTGATCAGCACCAACATAAGCTGCCTGTAATTCAGTTGGCAATTCATCTAGTCCTTCAGCTAATGCATAAGAATTAATAGAAATTAAACTAAAAGATATAATTCCAAATGAAATTAAAATTTTAATTATCGTATTTTTTATAACCATATTCTCTTACCTCCGTATGAATAATGAATTATGGCATATGGTCAAAATAAGGCATCGTGGTAATCACTTAGTATAATTTAAATTAAAAAACTTACTTAGAATTTGCTTGAACAAATAGCTGATTTTAATACCTTTCTAATAAATTAGTTATTAAGAAGATACTTGGCAGTGTCGAGATCTGTAATAAGCACGTTAACAAAGCCACCGATTAGTGCTGCTTTAATTGATAAGTGCTTATTTTGACCGCCTGCAACAGCCACTCTTCTTTTTATTTTTTTTAAAGTATCTAATTGTATTCCCATAACTCTTTTATTTAAATTTGAATTTACTAATTTTCCATTTTTATCAAAGAATCTAAGACATATATGGCCAACTGCCTTAAGTGACTTTAGCTCTTGCTCGTCATGCTTTAAAAAAGTGTTCCCACTTTTTT
>CAYZPP010000037.1:0-7126 GCA_964480315.1 uncultured Alphaproteobacteria bacterium
GATATTAAGTAAAACGAATATTCTTATTAATTCAATTAATACTCCAAATAAAAAGTTAAGAGGAAAACCTCATGGCGATCAACTTTTAAATGCTATAGCTGTAGCTAATGTTGACAGATCTGAGACATTATTTATTGGAGACTCAAGATATGATAAAATGGCTAGTAAAAAAGCAGGCGTAAAATTTATTTATGCTAATTATGGTTATGGAAATTTAGAAAATCAAATTAAAATTAATAGTATTCAAGATATCAAGAAAATATTAATAGAATCATTATGAATGATGATGACCTAATATATAATTTAAATCAAAAAATTATTGAAAAACAAAAAAGATTATTTGTAAATAATTTATTATTTTCAGATTTTTTTAAGATTAATTTTAATCATAATTTCAAAAATCATTTCTTAATTTTTAAAATTCTAGTATTATTTAAAATAATTTTAATTTCATTCAGATTATTTTTTTTTAGTTTATTTACTTTTATTTTGCATTTTAAAATTATTAAATACAAAAAAAATACGGATAATTATGATTACATTTTTTTAAGTCATTATACAAAAAAAGATAATCTTAATAATGATTATATATTTGGAAATATCGTAAATTCATTAAAAATTAAATACAAAGTACATAGAATATTAATAAATCATCAAAAATTTAGTCAAGTTAATTCTAGCGACACTTTAATTCCAAAAAGGTTAAGTTTTGTTGAAGAAATTAAATTAACTTATTATCAAATTACCAATTCATTTAGCTATTTAAATTTAATGAATAAAAATAATAAGCCAAATATTAATAAATATTATTCAGAATTATCTACTTCTTCACTTTCAAATAATTCGAGTGCCAATATAAGAATTTCATTATTTGTAATTAATTTTCTACAAAATAATATAACTAAAAAATTCGTAACAACATATGAAGGTCATCCTTGGGAAATTAACATATTCAAATTTTTAAAAAGTAATTCAGAAATTAAATCCTATGGCTATATACATTCTTATATAAAGTCAAAGGAACCACCGCATTTTACTATATTATTTCCAAAATTTTTACTAACAGTTAGCGATGTAATGTCAAACCAACTAAAGATTAATTATAAATTCACATCTAAAAGTATTATACCTCTGGGATCTCCACGCTTCTCTAATTTTCATAATTTTAATTTTTATTTACCTTCAAAGAGTAAAAATATTTTATTATTACCTGAAGGTCATTATGAAGAATTTGAAATTTTTATTAATTTTATTAAGCATTTAAATAATTTTTCTGATTATAATTTTACAATTAAATTACACCCACTCTTTAAGATTGATACTTATGATTTACCTTCAAATTTAAAGATATCTTATAAAAGTTTAGATTTTGAATTAAGTAGAAATAATTTTTTGATTTATAGGGGCACTACTGCTGTTTTTAGAGCTTTAAATTTTAATATTTTGCCAATTTATCTCAACATCAATTTTTCTTTCAACAAAGATCCTTTTTATTTTGATAATAAAACCCTATATTGTAATTTTGATGATAAATCTTTTTTCAGTTTGCTTAATACATTAAATTCTAATGTTGTAGATAATTATAATTTGATAGGAAATAAATACATTAATTATTATTCTAAGATCAATCTTAATAAATTAATTATTTCATGAATAAAGTCTCCGTTATTGTTTTTACTTATAAAAGAGCTTTATTGCTGGATTGTTTTATAAATTCATTAATCAATAATTTTGATAATTTAAGTTACCCAATTAATATTATTTACCATTTTGATAACAATCATCATAACTCTTACTTAAAATTATTTGATAAATTAGGTGATAAAGTTAGAATTATTAAAAGATCTAATAAAGTAAAAAAAAACAAATTTTATTATCTTTTAAATCCTTTAAATATTGTTTGGTATATTAAATTTAAATGGATAAGAGATTATTTTGATAATTTTAAAGAGGTATTTGAACAAACGATTGATAGTATTGATACTAAATATGTCTTAATTTCTACCGATGATCAGGTTATTTATAATAAAACATATATTCCTAGTAAAATTTTTAACATTATTGATAGTGATCCTAAAAAATTTACGTTTAGATTAACTTCAAGTTTATCTTTTAATGATTCACATAAGCCAATAAATATATCTAATAGTAAAATTTACGATGATTACAAAAATAATTATTTTGAATACCTTACCTGGAAAACCTCTAATATAGATACACGTAATTTCTGGAACTATCGTTTTCATGTTGATGGCACTATTTTTGATTCTTTAACTTTACTTAATTTTATAAAACCAATTTTATATAATATGCCTACAACCTTAGAAGGAGCTGGTCTTTGGGAGTCTAGATTAAGAGGTTACTTTAATAATTGTCTAGGATTGAAATATAGATCTCTAATCGGAATACAAGCATCTAATATACAAGTATTGTCTGATACACCTAAAGCTAATTTTGATTTAGATAATATGATGCGTTTATATCTAGATAATTATTCTATAAATTATGATTTATTAGATTTTGATGAAAGTCAGTATATTTTTATACCTAAAACATTACCCTTAATGAAAGATAATATAAATTTTAAATTGTTCGAGAATAATAAAATTGAATAAAAATGTATCAGTTGTAATTCCTACCATTGGTGAACAATCTTTAATGACTACAATTAATTTATTAAATGATGGTTTATTGATTCCACATGAAATTTTAATTGTAATACCTAATATTTTTATTTCTAATTTAAATAATATTACTATGCCTTCCAACGTTACTATTTTAGATGTAAATTTAGCTTCTCAGGTTCAACAAAGAATACATGGTTTCATACATGCTCATAATGATTATGTTCTTCAACTAGACTCTGATATTTTGTTAGAAAAAGATGCATTATATAATCTTTTTAATATGCTTATTGATAAAGGTCCTAATTCTTGTGTCGCTCCTATCTATAAAACTGATTTAAATGTAAAATTAAATAAAATTAAATCTTATTTATTTAAATATTTTATTAATAGAGAAAGAAAATTTAATAATTGGGATACTTGGTATGAATTTTATATTCCTAAAAATTCTAATTTTTCACAAGTAAAATGGTTGCCAGGTGGATGTATTCTTCATTACAAAAAAAATTTAATAACTAAAAACTATTATTTATTAAAAGGTAAGGCTTATGACGAAGATCTTTTGCATTCTTTTTTATTAACAAAAAATAATATTAATTTGTATATTTGTAGTAACGCCAAAGCTGAAAGCGTTGATTTTATTCACTATAATCATAAAAATTTTTTGTCATTTATTAAATTTATTTACAAAATCTCAAGGGTAAAATTTTCTTTATTAATAATGAGTAGAGGAAATAAATTATTTTTTGCTATTTGGTATTCTCAATGGATCATTAATGAAATTATTAGATATATAAAAAATTTATTTAGATCCTATAAGTAACTTAGCATTTTTTCTCAGTCTAAATACACCAGATTTATTCATATTATGTCTAAATATTTTAATTAACTCAGAACAATTACTTTTGTCATAATAAGTAGTAGATTCATAAAGTTTAATTAAGTCTTTTTCTTCATTTATCTCTAATATGTTTTTAAAATTATGTATTTTAATTTTAGAAAATTTATTTTCAAAATATTTTTTCAGAAAACTTTCATAAAATTTAAGTGACTCATGAACGTTTTTTGGGATTTTTTTAATATTATCTATCTCCTCAACTAATGTATGGGGATAGCAAGGAATTGTTACAATAAATTTACCATTTGGATTTAATAATTTATAACAATGATCTAATAATTTTTTGGGGTTAGAGGAATAGTACAAAGCATAAGAACTATGTAATATATCAAATGAATTATTATATCTTAATGGGAGATCATCCATATTCATATTAATTATTTTTAAATTTTTATTTTTTATGGATTTTTTCAAAAGACCTAATGATTTTTTTGAAAGGTCGACACATGTTAAAGTTTTATCTTGTGTTATTCTGTTAATTAAAAACTTTGCTTGAGCCCCATTACCACATCCTAAATCCAGAACATCACTAGCTTTATTGAATTTAATTTTATTAGATTGCCATTCAATTAAATTATTTTTAGAGTATTTGGAATTAATAGATAACCTAGTCTTAAGAAAGTCACCTGATGTTGATTGTTTTTTAATAATACCTTTATAAGTTGTGTGTTTCATAAATATATTTATATTTATATATATAAATAAATGAAAAAAATTTTAATAATTGCCGCACATCCGGATGATGAGATATTGGGTTGTGGTGGATATATAGCTAAACAAGTCCATCTAAAAAATAAAGTTTTTGTATTATATTTATCGGAAGGTGTATCGGCTAGATATTTAAATGATGATAATAGCAAAAAAATTGATTTAGAAATACTCAATAGAAAAAAAATGGCTATCAAGGTATCTAATTTTCTTAATTTTAGTATTATTGATTTTTTAGACTATAAAAATCTTCGTATGTCTAATGTTGATATACTTGATATAGTTAAAAAGATTTCATCTACTATAAAATCTATTAAACCTGATGTCATACTTACAAATCATTCAGGCGATTTAAATACTGATCATAAAGTTGCTTTCGAAGCTACTTATACCGCCTGCAGACCTCTAACATTAGATTATAATTTTACTAAATTCTATACTTATGAAGTTATGTCATCAACTAATTGGAGTAATTTATTAATTGGACCTAATTTTAATCCTAATACTTATATTGAAATTAAAGATTTTATTAACATAAAAAAAAAGGCTCTTAAATTTTATAACTTTGAAATGAGAAATTTCCCTCATCCGAGGTCTTGGAAGTCAATTTTAAGCCATCATATTTCAAGAGGATCAGAAGTTGGATTAGAATATGCAGAAGCGTTTTCATTAATTAAAGACATAGATCATAATTGAAAAAAAAAATATTAATTACTGGAGCTAACGGATTTATTGGAAAAAATCTACTTAACTCACTTTATTTAAAAAAAAATACATATGATATTATTACTCTCAAGTATAATTCCTCTAAAGAAAATTTAACAAAAAAAGTTTTAAATGCAGATTTCATAATTCACTTAGCAGGAGTAAATAGACCTAAAATGATTAGTCAGTTTGAATCAGGCAACTATGGTTTCACAAAAAAAATCACTGATATTTTGATTAAATCTCAAAAGAGAACTCCCGTTATTTATTCTTCAACAATGCATATTGACACTCATGATAATAATAATAATAAACTGATGAATCACTACGTAAAATCTAAAATAAGTGCTGAACGCTGCTTAACTAATTATGTCAAAAAAAATAAATCAAATTTATTTATTTATCGATTGCCTCATGTAATAGGTAAATGGGCTAAACCTAATTATAATTCTGTTATAGCTACTTTTTGTTCTAATATTTCTAGAAACAAAAAAATAATTATTACTAATCCTGATAAAATATTGAAAATTATTCATATTGATCAATTGATAAATTCAATTATTAAAAATATTGAAAAAGATAATGCTAAAGGAATTAATTTTATAAAAATCAGACACATTAATATTTCAGTATTAAATCTTTCTGAAAAATTAATTAAAATTAATTTTTCATTAAAAAATTTTTTAAATATTAATTTGAAAAAAAATATTGATAAAATTTTATATTCTACATTTATTTCTTACCTTCCAAATAATCGATATATTAAAAAACTAGTAAGTAATACGGATTCTAGAGGTAAATTTGTTGAATGTTTTAAAAGTGAAACATTTGGGCAAATTTCATTTCTTACATCTAAGCCAAATGTCATTAGAGGTAATCATTTTCATAACATTAAAACTGAAATTTTTATTGTTATATCAGGTGTAGCTGAGTACAAATCATCTAATCCCATTACTCATTCACTTTATAAAAAAATATTGAAAGGAGATACGCCTCAACTAGTAAGAACTATACCTGGTGAAATTCATACAATTAAAAATATTGGCAAAAAAGAATTAATTGTCTTAGTATGGGCAAATGAGATTTTTGATAAACATAATCCTGATACTTATTACCTAAATGATTAGCAAAATAAAAATTATGACTGTTCTGGGAACTCGACCGGAAATTATAAGAATGTCTGTAATTTTAAATAAATTTGATAAGTATTTTGAGAGTCACGTTGTAAATACATTACAAAATGATGATATTAATTTAAATTATAATATTTTTCATGATCTTAATATTAAGGGAAAAATTTATAATCTTAAATTAAATAGTAAATTAAATCATATTAAGAAAACTATTCACATAATGTCTTTAATCGAAAATCAAATTAATTTGATTTCCCCAGATGTTTTTTTTGTATTGGGTGACACAAATAGTTCTCTTACAGCTATAATTGCAAAAAAAATGAAAATACCAGTATTTCATATGGAGGCTGGAAATAGATGTTTTGATTTAAGAGTACCTGAAGAAATCAATAGAAAATTAGTAGATCATATTGCCGATATAAATTTAACATACAGTGATATCGCCAGAGATTATTTGATTAGAGAAAATTTTCCAATTGATCAAATAATTAAAGTGGGTAGTCCTTTAAAAGAAGTTTTTAATTATCACCAAAAAAAAATTAATAAATCTAATATTACTAAAAAATTAAAATTAAAGAAAAATAATTTTTTTCTAGTTAGTTTCCATCGTTCAGAAAATATTGACAGCGATGCCAATCTTACAAAAATTTTTAAAATACTTAATGGTATTGCTTCAATCTATAAAATTGACGTAATCGTAAGCACACACCCAAGAACACGAAATAAAATTGAGAATATTTCATTCAATAAAAAAATTACATTTGTTAATCCATTGATTTATACAGACTTTATGAAACTTCAAATTAATGCAAAATTAGTTTTATCTGATAGTGGATCCATTACTGAGGAAGCTTCAATTGTTGGCTTTGATGCTATAAATTTAAGACAAAATCATGAGAGGCCTGAGGGAATGGAAGAGGGCAGTGTAATTATGAGTAATTTAAACTATACAACAACAATTAATTCAATTAATAGGCTAATGAATAAAAAATTTAAACTTAATATTGTTAATGATTATAATGTTAATAATGTATCTGAAAAAATTTGTAATATAATAT
>CAYZPP010000038.1:0-7109 GCA_964480315.1 uncultured Alphaproteobacteria bacterium
CACAATCTTAATATGTGGGATATTGCCGGTGGTATCATTATAGTCAAAGAAGCAGGAGGAATAGTGGTTAATGAAAAAGGTAAAAGTTTTGATTTCACTAATGATTCATGCATTATTGCAAGCAATACTGGCATTTATGAAGAATTAATTAAAAATATATAACTATTTACTTGATTTTTACTCTCTAGATATCTATTTTCCTTAACACCATGAAAGAAAAAATACACCCCGACTACCACGAAATTACAGTTCAAAGAACTGATGGCTCAACCTATACAACAAGATCTACTTGGGGTAAAGCTGGAGATACAATGAAACTTGAAATCGACCCTTTGACTCATCCTGTTTGGAATAAAGGTTCTGGAAAAATGATTGACTCTGGAGGAAGAGTTGCAAGATTTGAAAAGAAGTATAAATCATTTAAGATTTAGTTTTATATATAAATATGGAAAATAAACCTTTAATGCCTCTTGCTACAGCTGTTTGGCTCGTAGACAATACATCCCTAAGTTTTTCTCAGATTTCAAAATTTTGTCAACTTCATGAACTTGAAGTACAAAGTATTGCGGATGGAGAAGAGGCCTATAACATGAAGGGTCTTAATCCAATTGCAAGCGGGCAACTTACTAAAGATGAAATACAAAGATGTGAGAAGGATCCTAACGGTGAATTAACACTTCAAAAACATAAAAGTCAAAATATTCGCATTAGATCTAATACAAAGAAATATCTTCCTCTCTCTATCAGGAGTGAAAGACCTAAAGCGATCGCATGGTTAATTAGAGAATATGGAAAAATATTGTCAGATACACAAATCGCAAAACTTTCAAGTTCAACAAAACCAACTGTAGCAAATATTCGTGCGGGAAATCAATCTCAGCCAATTTCTGAATTTAGGAATCCTACAGATTTAGGTCTATGCACGTACGAAGAATTAGAAAATCTGGTTGATAAAGGGCAAAGGAAAGCGGAACGTGATCAGAAAGCCAAAGAAAAATCTAAAAATACTAACTCTTCTTTGTAAAAAATAAATAAACCTCACCTAAAGTAATTCCAAATTTTTTCATAGTTGCTTTATTAAATACTCTTTTTGAATCTTGCATTATTAGCCAATCATCAAATTTAACATTCATAATTCCATCTTTGTATTTTAATTTAAGAGTATAATGCCAATTAACAGCGTTACCTGACCTTTCACCTTTCGCAATACCTTTGATATCTGAAGATTCACCTTGATAAGTTGTTTCAGAAGTTTTAGTAATTATCCATTTACGAAATTCTTCTTCACCATCATCATAGAGAAATGTTTCATTTAAAGTAAATATTTCTCCATCTTGAATACCTTCCATTTCAACAGTAAACTGTCTTTTGACCTTACCGAATCTATCAATAAATAAACCAGAGGCAGAGGTTTTACCTAAGAAATATTCTTCAATTTTAAAAACTGGAACATTATTTGAGAAGTCATTTAATTTCATATTACTACATCCTATCAAAGCTAAAAAAAGAGAAAAAAAAATAATATTTCTTATGAATAGCATACTTTTAGTTACGAGTAATTTTAAATTTAGATCTATGATTTAGTAAAATCAATTTGACAGACATCAATAGTTTTAGCTTTAAATCCTCCGTAACAGTATGAAAGATAAAAATTCCAGGTTCTCTTAAATTCATCTGTAAAACCAAGTGTTTTTAAATTATTCCATTTTTTGTTGAAGTTGTCACTCCAAATTAGGAGAGTCTTGGAGTAACTATCAGCCATTTTTCTATTTAGATTAAATTTGAAATTTAAATTTTTAGCAATTTTGTCTAGCTCATTAATTGAAGGTAACATGCCCCCAGGGAAAATATATTTTTGAATAAAATCAATCTTATTAGCGTAGTTTTTAAAGTATTTATTATCAATGACTATAGTTTGCATAGAAAAAATTCCTTTAGGTATTAATAAATCACGAATTTTAGAAAAAAAGACGTTCCAAAACTCAATGCCAACAGCTTCAAACATCTCAATAGAGTAAACTCTATTATATTGACCTAAGTGTTCTCTATAATCCCTATAAATTACATTCAAATTATTTTCATATCCAAGTAATTTTGATTTTTCAGAGACATAATCAAATTGTTTTTTAGAAATTGTTAAAGTATCAACTTTAATATTTGGGAATTTATTTAATAAATAAAAAGCAAAGCTCCCCCAGCCTGAACCTATTTCCAACACCCTATCTCCTGATTGAGGAATATTATTACTTATTAAACTTTCAAATTTTTTTATCTGAGCTTCTGATAAAGTTTCATTCCCATTTTTAAAAAAACCAGAAGAATATGTCAAAGAGTCATCTAGCCAAGTTGTATAAAACTGATTTCCAAGGTCATAGTGAGAATGAATATTTTTTTTACTTTGTTTAATAGAATTTTTGGTTTTGAACTGATGAGACTTGGAAATAAAACGAAAAAAAAATGAACCATCCATTTCATCATCAAAAGCTAAACCATTAAGAGCTCCAAATTCTAAAAATTCACTTAAATTATTTACTTCAAATTTTCTATTAATATACGCTTCGCCCAAACCCACAGAACCTCTAAGATATAGATCCCAAAGCATAGAAGTACTATGAATTTTCATTTCTATTTTAGGTCCATTATTTTGACCTTGGAAATAATAATCTTTATTTCTAAATTTTAATTTTAAAGATCCATAATCAATTTTTGAACATAGCTTATTTACATAATTATTAATAAATTTACTAAACATATTATTATTCTACGTTGACTCTGTTGTTTAGATTTTTAGAATTATTGAAAAATTTAGATTTTTTAAAAAATAACCTCATTGCTTGATAATGTATCAACAAAATGACTTTAAAAGTGGAAAAAATATTTCTAAGAAAAAAATAACCTAAACTGGATTTTTCTATTGGTTTTAACTTTATATCAAGAGATGCGAAGAAAATATTTTTGTTATTCATATCAAATTGTTGAATTTTACAAGTAATATCATTTTTATTAGTCACATTTAGAGAAATTTCATAATGACAATCCATCTCAATAAATGGAGAAACATACATACTTTTTTTAAATTTCTTATTATGAAAGTTGCCTATATCTAAATAATGTACTTGGTCACCAAAGGTATTTTTAACTTCATAAATTACTGCTATTAGTTTTTTATTGGTATCCAAATACAGATAGAAGCTTATTGGATTAAATGAATAACCTATAATTCTAGGTATGCTAAGAAACATTACTGAATTAAAATTAAATGAATGTTTAATTGCTATATCTTTTGAAAATTTATAAATTGATTTATCTTTTGTTCTGTACCCATGATTTATACTAGATACTGAAAAGATATTGAACTTGTTAATAGAGAAAATTTTACTAGAAAGAGGTAATTTTTTTAAATTTAAAAGTAGATATGGAGAACTATATGCAAAATAATTTTTAGAATCTTTATTTCGCGAGTGAATAATTTTTCCATTTCCATAAGAATTATTATTTGTTATTTCCATAATATTCTCGATGTATCTGAATTATCAAAATTTTGATTAAATTTAATTTGCATTTTTTTACATACTTTAATAGCTGACTGAATTCCATCTTCATGAAATCCATATCCCAAATAACTACCAACATAATAGCAGTTATTAATACCTTGAATATTTCCAATTTCTTTTTGTGCGTTAGTACTTTCACTTGATATTACAGGGTGATCATAGTACGTCTGATATGAAATATTATCTTTAAAATTTTGATTTAATGAAACAAAAATATTTTTTTTAGTTTGAAGATCCTGAAGCATATTCATCCAATATGTTAATGTGAAATTTTTATTTTTATCAGTAAAGAAATTCCAACTAGACCAAGTTCCTTTATATCTAGGCATAGTAGAAGTGTTTCGATGAAGTTGGACATGATTTTTTTGAAATTTAAATTTAGAAAGTATTCTCATTTCCTTATCAGACCATGAAGATATCAATTTAAGAAATTGATTGGGCGGAGCAGCAAAGATAATCTTATCGAAATGATTGGAAGATTCATTATTAATGATATCCACACCATTTTCATTAATAATTATTTTTTTAATTTTAGATGATAAATTAATATTCATTTTTGTCTTAGCTATTATTTTTTTAACATAATTTTTTGAGCCTTTTTTTACAGTTTTCCACTGAGGTCTATCTATAAAATTAAATAATTTATGATTTTGAAAAAAAGATACGATATTTGATAATGGTTGTTTCATTGATAACTCATTTGGAGTTGACCAGATACTTGATATAAGAGGTAATAAGTGGAAATCTATAAATGCTTTAGAATAATTATTCTGTACACAATAATCCTCTATAGTAATATTTGGAACAGATGAATTTTTTTGAAATTTTTTATAAAATCTAAAAATATCTTTAATCATCAAGTAAAAAGAAGGTTTTATTAAATTTGATTTATCACTTATTAACGAGGCTAAACTACCTCCACCATATTCAAATGATTGATCAGGACTATAAAAACTAAATGACATGTCACTATCAACAGTTTCTACTTCAAGTTCATCAAATAATTTAATTAAGTTAGGATAGGTATGACTGTTAAAGACTATAAACCCAGTATCAACAGGAATATTAATATCATCAACTTTGACAGTCCTAGTATTAGCATGCCCACCTATGTAATCATTTTTTTCAAATAATGTAACTTCGTATTGATGTTGAGCAAAATAAGCAGTACTTAAGCCAGCTATTCCAGATCCAATAATTGCTATTTTTTCCTTCATATAAATTATTTGATTTTGGGATTAATTTCTTTGAAAGCTTCTAATGCTTTATTTCTAGATACGTCTAATTGCACTATTGGTAATTGATACTTTTTTTCTTCAATTAATTTGTCTAATAACTCAGGATGCAACCAAGGTTGGAAAATATTTTTAGCTTTACTTAAAATTTTCAATTGAGGTAAAAACTTAAGAATAAATATTGCCTCTGAGTCGAATTTTTCACTTTGCAGTATTGGGTTAAATATTCTGAAGTATGGAGCTGCATCTGCGCCACAACCGGTTACCCACTGCCATCCTGCAGGATTACTAGCTTCATCATAGTCGAGCAAACAATCTTGAAAGTAATTCTCACCTTCATGCCAATGAATTCGCAAATTTTTCACTAAAAAGCTCCCAACTATCATTCTTAAACGATTATGCATCCAGCCCTCTTCATACAGCTGCAGCATTGCAGCGTCAACAATAGGAAAACCAGTTTGTCCTTTTTTCCATGCCTGAAATTGTTTATCATTTTTAATCCAAGGAAATTTTTCAAATTTCTTATTGATAGGTTTGATTTTTAAATCTTCGGTATAAAATAATAGAGTATAAGCAAACTCTCTCCAGCCAATCTCAGCTAAATAATTTAGAACTGACTCATTATTAATTTTATTTTTTTTAATTTTTTCAACTATAACTCTTGGGGATATTTCACCAAATTTAAGATGGGGAGATATTCTAGATGTTTGGTCAACACCAGGCCTATCTCTGTTAATCTTATACTCATCAATATCTTTTATTAAGTATTGGTCTATTTTTTCTAAAGCACTTTTTTCTCCAGGGACCCAGTATTGTTCAAATTTTTCATACCACTTCTTGGATGGAAGGAAGTTAAATTCTTTTAATTGTTCTTTATGGGCAATAGGAATTATTTTTTTTATTTTTAGATAAGAATAATTTTTTTTAAGAAAAAAAGGGTAAGAATTTTTCCAATAAGGAGTAAAAACTTTAAAATATTCACCTGAGTTATTTTTAATTTCCCAGGGCTCATTTAAAAGATGAGAGTTAAAACTAGAAACAATAATTTCTTTTTGTTCTAATTTTTTTTTTATGGATGAGTCTCTGAGGATTGTTTTTTTTGAATAAAGTCTATTCCATATCACTTCTTTAATTTGATACTTTTCAATATAATGATCTATGATTTCATATGAATTACCTTCTAATACTATTAGGTCTAAATTAAATCTTTTTTTATAATCATTTTTTAATTTTTCTAGTGTTTTTTGTAGCCACCATAATGAAGCTTTTCCTAAAGCATTTTTTTCAATATCATCAAGAATGTAAATTGTGATGACCGGGAAATTGTTTTCCTGCAGGTGGGCTAGACATGGATTATCAAGGACTCTTAAGTCTCTTCTTAGCCAATATAAAGTATTATGTGCGATGGGACTATTATAGTTAGATTATTTACTATGAGGAGGCATTTTTTTTTCAACAAACCAAACATGTTTTTTAAGGACAGGATCATATTTTTTTTGTCTTAATTTATCAGACACTTTTAGGCCTTTAGTAGGCTTTCTTACGATATATTTTGTACCAGTTTCAGGTTTTTCTTCAGGTAATAACTGTTTAAGCTGATATGTAGACTTTTTTGCCATGGGCGTAAAATAAACTAATTTATTATCAGGTCAAGGTTGATTTAAAGAAATTATTCATCTAAGACTTGTCTCCAATGTCTCCTTTTATTAATCAAAGACCTCGTTTTTTTTGCATTTAATTCATCATAGCACCTATAGCAGCTAAAACCCTCTTTATAATGAGGACACTTAGTATCCTCAATCCTTAATGGCATATTGCAGCCATGGCAGAGTATACTAATTCCAGGCTGAAGTTTTTTATTTAAAGCCACTCTGTAATCAAAAACAAAACACTCTCCTTTCCAATTTTTAGCAGAAGATACCTCTAGATATTTTAAGATACCTCCCTTTAACTGATATGTATCAATACCATATTTTTTCATTAGTGGCCCAGCCTTCTCACAACGAATGCCCCCAGTACAATAAATTGCAATTTTTTTTCTACTTAAAGTTTCTTTATTTTTTTTTATGTAATCTTTGAAATCTCTAAAAATTTTGATATTGGGATCGATAGCATTTTGAAAATGACCTATTTGGTACTCGTAATCATTTCTTACATCAATAATACAGACATCATCTTTTTTTATAAATTCATCCCAGTTTTCCGCTTGAATAAATTGGCCATTATTGATTTCGTCAATTCTTAAATTGAAATCAGAAGTAACAATTTCTTTTTTAATTTTTATTGCAAAACGATTAAATATTCTTTTTCCCTCAAAGTC
>CAYZPP010000039.1:0-7091 GCA_964480315.1 uncultured Alphaproteobacteria bacterium
TATAACTACTGGCCATAGCGTTTCATAATGCATATAAAGTATTGCTCCAGCGGCTAAAAAGAGTGTTGAGAATGCCCCAACAAAAGGCCAGGGACTCGGGTTTACAAGATGATACTTGTGTTTTTGTTTTGAGTCTTGAAATACTAAATCTACCATAATTAAGCTTATTTCAATCTATTTTGGGGAAAAAGGTATATGACAAAGTGACATTCTTTACAGTTCGAACTTCTGGATCATCCTTGATTAAAGGGTCAATATAAAATGTGACAGGAAATTCCGCAACTTCACCAGGATTTAAAGGCTGATCAAGGAAGCAAAAACACTCTATTTTACTTAAGTAAGGTCCAATTTTAGGAGGCAATACATTAAATATTGAAGTTCCTGTTATTTGTATATTAGAATTATTTTTAGCTTTGAAAATTACACTATATTTTTTACCTTCCTGTATGGACATTTTATCAGGAGCATCAAAAAGCCAATTTAGCTCATCAGACACTTCAGCGTCAAATCTTACATTAAACTTAAGAGAAGAATCGGAGTTATCCGAATAAGTATTATCTACTTGATTGACATTAAAACCCTGAAAACCTGTAACCTGACAAAAAATTTTATATAAAGGAACAGAGAAGTAAACTAGGGACATCATTGCAATTACAACGATAGATAAAAATATTAGGGTTTTTTGTTTATTATTAATAATCAAGCAAAACCAGATTTAATTCTGTAGATAGTAAAAAGGTAAAAAAATATAATAACTATAACTAAAATAATTAGTATTCGTTTATTTTTTTTCTTAATTTTATTTTTCATTTAACTTATCAACTTATCAATTACAGCAACAAAAAATATTAAAAACAAATAAAGAATTGAATATCCAAATAATTTTATTGCTTCTTTTTTTGGATTTTTAGAAACATTTAAAACATAAAGTTTATAAACAAAATAACTATTTAACATATTAGAAGTTATAAAATAAAATAATCCGTTATAGCCAAAAATAAATAAAGCATTTGTACTCAAGACCATCAAGACTGTGTAAAGATTCATTAATTTAAAGGTAGATTTGAAGCCATGGATAACCGGATACATAGGTACACTAGCATTGGAATAATCATCATTTCTATAAATTGCTAGGGCCCATGAATGAGGAGGTGTCCATAAAAAAATAACTGAACACATAATAATTGAATTCAAAATATCTACTTCTGAGACACTTATCCAAGCTATAACAGGAGGTAGCGCTCCTGAAAGTCCACCTATTACTATATTTTGAGGAGTATTAGATTTTAATAAGACTGTATATAAATAAGAATAATAAATAATTGTAAAAGCAAGAAGAGCAGAAGCAAATATGTTTGTAAAAAAAAATAATCCAACAACAGAAAAAACAGAAAAAACTAGTCCAATAGCAAGTGCTAAGTTTGGAGAAAAACTTCCTGAAGGTATAGGTCTCAACTTAGTTCTTTCCATTTTTTTATCTAATCCTCTATCGTGCCACATATTTAAAATAGCGGCTCCTGATGCGCCCATAGCTATCAAAATTAAAGACATAGACTTAATAAAAAAACTTTTATCAGAAGGGGCAATTATAATTGCACATAAAGCAGTAAAAATTACTAATGAAATGACTCCTGGCTTTATTAAGACATAAAGGTTGAGAAAAAATTTCTTAATATTAATCAATATAATTAATGAGCTATTAAAACTTACATCTTCTTGCTTTTTATTTTCAACACTCACTAGTTCTTAACTTCTGGCAAAGTCTCATACTGATGGTAAGGAGGAGGAGAAGAAAGAGTCCACTCAAGTGTTTTTGCACCTTCACCCCATGGGTTATCTTCACACTTTTTTCCAAATAAAAATGCATGAAAGATAATAATTAGAAATAAAAAGAACGATGCCGCTGAAGTATAAGAACCTAACGAAGAAATATAATTCCAGCCAGCAAAAGCATCAGGATAATCAGGAATTCTTCTTGGCATTCCTTGTAGACCCAAGAAATGCTGAGGAAAGAATGTTAGATTTACTCCTATGAAGAATAGCCAAAAATGAACTTTCCCCCAAAATTCAGAATATTTTTTTCCTGACATTTTTCCAAACCAATAATACATTCCTGCAAAAATTCCAAATACGGCGCCCATACTAAGCACATAATGAAAGTGAGCTACGACGTAATAAGTATCATGAAGAACAACATCCACACCTGCATTAGCCAAAACAACCCCTGTTACTCCACCAAGAGTAAATAGAAAAATAAAACCAACTGCAAAAAGCATCGGTGTAGTATAAGTAATAGATCCGCCCCACATTGTAGCTATCCAACTAAATATCTTAATTCCGGTAGGAACAGCTATAATAATTGTAGCAAGCATAAAATATGCCCTAACATCAGCACTAAAACCAACAACGTACATGTGGTGAGCCCAAACTACAAAACCTATAAAGCCGATTGCAACCATCGCATAGGCCATTCCCAGATAGCCAAATATAGGCTTCTTAGAGAAAGTTGAGATAATATGGCTAACAATTCCAAAAGCAGGCAAAATCATAATATAAACTTCAGGATGACCAAAAAACCAAAATAAATGTTGGAATAATATTGGGTCACCACCTCCCGCAGGGCTAAAAAAAGTAGTCCCAAAATTTCTATCAGTTAATAACATCGTAATTGCTCCACCTAAAACAGGCACTGCAAGTAAAAGTAAAAATGCAGTAACTAACATTGCCCAAGCAAACAAAGGCATTTTATGAAGAGTCATTCCTGGAGCTCTCATGTTAAGAATTGTAGTAATGAAATTAACTGCGCCAAGAATAGAAGAAGCACCAGCTAAATGAAGAGAAAATATTGCCATATCAACTGCGGGACTAGTATGACCTACTGTAGAACTCAAGGGCGGGTATATAGTCCAACCTGTTCCCGCGCCACTTCCTACAAACATTGAACCAGTAATTAAAAGCAAAGAAGGAACTAGTAGCCAAAAACTAATATTATTTAATCTTGGGAAAGCCATGTCTGGTGCGCCTATCATTAAAGGGACAAACCAATTTCCAAAACCTCCAATAAGCGCTGGCATGACAACAAAAAATATCATTAGCAGTCCGTGGGCTGTGATAATAACATTCCACATTTGTCCATCGGTAACCATTTGCAAGCCAGGGGTAGATAGCTCCATTCTCATTATCACTGATAAAAGAGCCCCTATTATACCGGCCAAAATTGCGTATATAAAATAAAGTGTGCCAATGTCTTTATGATTAGTTGAGAAAAACCATCTTACAAAAAAATTAGGCTTATGCTCTTCATGATGGTCTAATAAATCTGTTTTTATATTCATAGCGTGTCTGCTCCTTCAGGTAACTCGATATTTTTAGTTAATTTTAGTTCTTCTAGATCACTAACAATTTCTTCATTAATAGCATAAGAATTTTTTGCTTGATCAACCCATACTAAGAATTCAGCTTTAGGTAATACTTTTACAACTGTTGGCATGAAGCCATGTCCATTTCCACAAATTTCAGAACATTGGCCTCTGTAAGTACCTGGCTCTTTAACATTAACCCAGGTTTCATTTAACCTTCCTGGGACTGCATCTGTTTTGATACCCATTGAAGGTACTGCCCAACTGTGTAAGACATCTCCTGCTGTAATTAATATTTGGATATTTGTATTAGCTGGTATAACTAAAGGATTATCTACAGTCAAAAGCCTAATATCATCTTCTTTTAGATCTTTATCGGGGACCATGTAACTTTCAAAATAAAAATTCCCATAATCAGGATACTCGTACTCCCAGTACCATTGATGACCGATTACTTTTACTGTCATCTCATAGTCTTCAGTCTTCTCTTGCTCATAGAGAAGTTTAAAAGATGGGATCGCCATAATAACTAAAATAATTACAGGAATCGCAGTCCAAAGAACTTCTAAAATTGTGTTATGAGTAGTTGAAGAAGGATTAGGGTTTCTTTTAGCGCTAAATCTATAAGAAACATAAAATAATAAAATTAATACAAATAATGTTACTCCAGCCATTGCTATTGAGATACCATTATGAAGGGAAATAACTCTGCCCATTAAATCTGTTGCAGGGTCTTGGAATCCAAATTGCCATGCTTTTGGAAAGTCGGCCCATGATGTAGCTGGGACCATACTAGCGAGTGTGAGTAATAAGAATTTCATAGAGACATATTATTCAATACTTAAGACCAGTATATTGACAGGTTGTCGCTTAGAACATTTAATCGCGGTCAAAATAGTGAAAAACTAAACTTAGCGCAGAAACTACAGCCGTATCAGCCTTTAAAATTCTAGATCCTATTTTTAGATTATGAAAAATTTTTGAAAAAGAGGATATAAAAATTCTTTCTTTGTCAGAAAAACCTCCTTCTGGACCAACGATGATCAGAATATCTTGATTTGAGTCAATATTAAATTTCCCAATTTCTTTCCCCTCTAAATTCTCATCAAACATCAAAATATTCATTTTTTCTAAGATGGTCTTTTGGTGTTCAATTTTAGAAATATTATTTATTTCAGGTATGTGAGTTCTTCCTGATTGCTGTGAGGCACTTAAAGCATAATTATTAAATTTTTTCATATTTACCTTATCGACAACTGTTCTAGAAAAAGTAGTTGGATAAAATTTTCTTACTCCAATTTCAGTACCCTGCCTGATAATTGTTTCGGAATTTTGATATTTAATTGGAGAGAATAAAAGATCTATCCTAGGAACTGGCTTAGGTTCAGAAAATTTACTTATACACCTAACTTCGATATGTTTTTTTCCAATTTTTTCTATTGCGGACAACCATTCACCATCGAGATTATTAAAAAGCAATATCTCATCTTTTGGCTTTAGTCTTATTACTTTAGATAAATGAATAAATTGATCGAAATCTAATTGATGGATTAAATTTTTCTCTAGTTTATTATTAGTGTAAATTCTCTTCATGATTGATATTAATAAGAATAAAATAATATTTAAGATTTTACCACTAGGTCTTCATAAATATGTCGTTTTATTTAGATTGGATAAGCCAATAGGCTTTATGTTGTTGTTTTACCCAGTTAGTTTTGGATTAGCCGTTTCATCAGGAGTTAACTTTGATTTCATATTGACAACTTTTTTTTTTCTTATCGGATCTATAGCCATGAGATCTGCTGGCTGTGTTATAAATGATATTTGGGATAAAAATATAGATATTCAAGTAGAGAGGACAAAAACTAGGCCTCTTGCTTCTGGTGAAATAAGTTTATCAGAAGCTTTCATAAGCTTGATTTTTCTTTTATTTTTTAGTTTTTTAATCTTAGTGCAACTCAATTTAGAAAGTATTATCTTAGGAATAATAATACTTCCTTTAGTTATCTTATATCCTCTAGCTAAAAGAAATTTTTTTCTACCTCAGCTTATACTTGGTCTCATATTTAATTGGGGGGTATTTATAGGATGGTCTTCCACTGGATTTACAGTGCCTTTTCATATCATACTATTACTTTATATTTCTTGTGTTATTTGGACAATTACTTATGACACTATTTATGCAACCATGGACGATGATGATGATAGAAAAATTGGAATTTATTCATCTTCAATCTTATTTGGATCTAATAAAAAAATAATACTGAATTTTTTAACTGTTACGCAATTTATTATGCTGATAATATTAGGAAATTATTTCAGTTATAGCTATTACTATCTTATATTAGTAAGTTCTTTAGGTATTATTATGATTTTTGATATCAATTTTATGTGGAATAACTCCATAGAAGAATCTTTAAACTTTTTCAAAAGGAATAACATCTATGGAGCAATAATTTTAATTTCACTGATTATTGGCAATGGTTCTAATAATGTCTGAAAATAGAAAAAATTTCTTCAGAATATCTAAATACTTTTTAAATTATAAATTTAAATTATTTATATCTATAGTCTGTATGGTCATTGCAGCAGCTTGTACGGGTTTTCATGCTTGGCTGGTTAAGCCAGCACTTGATGAGGTCCTAATAAATAAAGATGGTTTCTATTTATATTTTATACCCGCAGCAATTCTTGTAACAGGTATTATAAAAGGACTGTGTAGCTACGTTCAAGTGACCTCCTTGACATACATGAGTCAAAGAATTATTGAAAAATTAAGAATTCAAGTTTTTCATAGAATTATCAATCTACATTATAATTTTTTTTTAGAAAATAAAACTGGTTCTTTGATAACGAGAATTACAACAGATACTTACTACCTTAACGGGGCTATGGCGAGCACTTATACCTCTTTAATTAAAGATAGCTTAACTTTATTTGTATTGGTTGGTAATATGTTTTACCAGAATTGGAAATTATCAATAATATCACTTATAGTTTTTCCATTGGCATCAATTCCAATTCGAGTCTTAGGAAAAAAAGTCAGAAATATTACAAAAAATTTACAACATCAAGTTGGGGAACTGGCCTCAATCTTAGAGGAAATTTTCAAAGGAGCAAAACATGTTAAATCTTTTAATGCCGAAGATTTTGAACTCGATAAATCTTCAAAAGAGATAGCAAATGTAAGATACTTAAATTTCAAGCAAGAAAAAGTAATAGCTAGAGCTAGACCTTTTACGGAAACTTTAGGGGCTTTTGCTGCAAGTCTTGCAATTTTTGGAGGAGGTATATTTGTAGTAAATGAGGGTATGACAGCTGGACAACTTACAAGTTTTTTAGTTAGCCTAATGCTTGCTTATCAGCCTCTTAAGAATTTAATAAACCTAAATGTAACACTGCAAACTGGATTAGGCGCTGCATCAAGAATATTTTGGTTAATAGATCATAAAAATGAAATTAATGATGGGGTTAAAAATATTGAAGTAAAATTTGAAAAATTAGTTTTTAAAAATGTATTTTTTAAATATAAAAATCATAAAGAAAATATAATTAATGATTTCAGTTTTGAAATCATAAAAAATGATAGAGTTGCGTTTGTAGGCCCATCAGGATCAGGTAAAACAACTTTGCTTGGGCTTATTATTAGATTATTCGATATTGATAATGGAAATATATTTTTAAATACAACCAATACAAAAGATTTAAAATTAAAAAACTTAAGAAATTTTT
>CAYZPP010000040.1:0-7079 GCA_964480315.1 uncultured Alphaproteobacteria bacterium
AAAGTGCTAAACTATCACGAAATTAAAATACAAATTATTTCCAGATCTATAAATAAGATTAATAAAATTAAAATTTCTATTTAGTAATTTTAATTTCTATTGAATGTAGCCCAAGATTAATAAAATAATTAAGTTTTTTGTAAATAACTCTATGGATTTCTATTCTACTTAGTCCGGAATTGTTTGAAATTAATAATATTTCTATATGTGTTAGTTTATTTGGAGAGCCCCTTACTGACTCATGACCATGATGTTTTGCACTATTATCAATTACATTATTAATCATGAGATTAGGAATTTCCAAAAGTTTTTTTTTAATTTCTTCTAGCTGCATAATTGATATATTATGGACTAACATTTTTAAAAATGAATCAAAAAAATACCATAAATACCTGTAATTCTGAAAACTGTGATCTTGAAGGACTATATAGGGCACCGTTAAATAAAATGAATTTGAATATTCATCAGTGGTTTTGCTTGGAACATATCAAAGAGTTTAATAAGTCTTGGGATTTCCATAAAGAGATGGGTGCCGATGAGATAGAGATAGAACTTAAAAAAGATACAACTTGGCGAAGACCTACAAAACCATTTGGATCAGGCTCAAATTCATATAATTTTAATTTTAACAATAAATTTAAAGAAAATTCATCTAAACCAAATAAGAATACGAATAAATTACAGTGGTCGCTACATATGCTGAATTTAACAATAAAAAACTCTTTAGTTGAAATTAAAAATAGTTACAAGAAACTTGTAAAAATATATCATCCTGATATTAAAAGTGATATTAAAAATAGTGACGAAAAATTTAGAAATATAGTTGAGGCATATGAGTACCTGACGGAGTATTATAAAAAATAAGATGAACCTAAATTTAGAAAAAATTTCAAGAATAAGTAAAATGAAAGAGATCGAAGTAAGCAAAGTTTTCAATATAGATACAGATTTAAAAGTTTCTATGTTTATTGAACCTAATAGTTATGTGCCAGATATTGATAATAATTATATTTTTAACCAACAAACAACATTAGCAATCTTACTAGGATTAAAATTTAATAAGAGGGTTTTTATTCAGGGATTACACGGAACAGGCAAATCTACACACATAGAGCAAGTATGCTCAAGACTAAACTGGCCTTGCATTAGAATTAATCTAGATAGTCATATTTCAAGAATTGACTTAATAGGTAAAGACTCGATTGTATTAAAAGAAGGTAAACAAGTAACAGAATTTCAAGAAGGTATTTTACCATGGGCATTTCAAAATAATATTGCGCTAGTTTTTGATGAATACGATGCAGGAAGACCAGATGTAATGTTTGTAATTCAAAGAATATTAGAAGCTGAAGGGAAATTAACACTATTAGATCAAAATAAAGTTTTAAAACCCCATCCGTACTTTAGATTATTTGCTACAGCAAATACCGTCGGATTAGGTGATACAAGCGGTATTTATCATGGAACAAATCAAATCAATCAGGGACAAATGGACAGATGGAATATCGTATCAAAACTTAATTATCTAAGCGAAGAAATAGAAATAGAAATCGTATCAAAAAAAATTAAAGCAAATGATGATGAAAAAAAACAAATTAAATCTATGGTAAAATTAGCAAATTTGACAAGAGTAGGCTTTGAATTAAAGGATATATCTACTTTAATGAGTCCAAGAACTGTTATTATGCTAGCTGAAAATAATAAAATAATAAAGGATATAAAAATTGCATTTGAATTAACTTTTTTAAATAAATGTGACGAGGCTGAAATAGAAATATATAAAGAATATTTTCAACGTTCATTCGGCTTTGACTTATAGTAAAAAAAGTAAAAATCCATCGCTCGTCTTAAATAGCGTAAATAAAGTAATTTCTCAAAATAAAAAACTTAAACTTACTATTAGTTCCAATATAATTTTAGAAAAACACGAAACACTAAATGTGCCAAGTTTATCAAATCAATTTGATTACAATGATATGAGAGGATCTTCAGACTCATTTGCGTTAAAAGTAAAATATCATAATGAATCTAATTTTAATGTAACAAGCAGTGTCATTGTAGATCATCGAGAATTACTCATGAAGATAGAAAGAATTAGGTATGAGTTTCTTGGGGCTTTAGATTATCAAGGTATAAAAATTAATATAATTAGAAAATGGATTAAACAAAAAGATTTTATTTTAAAAAAAAAAGATCTCAGTAAATCTGACTTATTTCTGTCATTAATCTTAGATTATTTTATATCAAAAGAGAATCAGGCACATGTTGAAAATAAAAAGAATATTATTAATGTTTTAATTGTAAAAGAAAATCAGGTTACCTTTAAAAAACTACTTACTCATCTTGATAATTATGTAAATTCACAAGAAGATTTCAATAATCAGGTCATTAGATTAATAAAACTAGTTTTCACAATAAATAAAGAAGAGCATGATGATGATGATGATGATAAAAATGAAGGTCCCGATGAAGAGGATTTAAAAAATAAAAATAATGATAGCGAAAGTAATAACGAACCATCTCCTCAAGAAGATGATATTGAACAGTCAGTTGAGGCCTCAATTTCTGAAAATAATAATGATATTAGCTCCATTGAGGGAGAAGAAGTTCAAGCTGAAATAAATTTAGAACAAGAAGAAATTCTTAAAGCAAAAATAGATAGTTATAAAAATCTTGGCCAAAATTATAAATCAGCAAGTATAAAATTTGATGAGACCATTGAAGCTTATAAATTATGTGATTTAGAAGAACTTACTGCTTTAAGAAAACAATTAGATGATAGGTGTGAAATTTATCAAAAACAAATTTCCAGATTAGCTAATAAGCTTTATCGATTACTTCAATCAAAACAAAATAGATCTTGGAATTTTGATCTCGAATCTGGTCTGCTTGATACTTCAAAACTTACCAGAATTATTACTAATGGAAGTAATTCCCTATCTTTTAAAAAAGAAAAAGATATTAAATTTGAAGACACGACTGTCTCTTTACTAATTGATAATTCTGGATCAATGAGAGGTAAGCCTATAATGATAGCCGCACTTACCACTGATATGATAGCGTCCACTTTAGAAAAATGTAAAATAAAAGTAGAAATATTAGGCTTTACTACTAAAGCTTGGAAAGGTGGTAAAACTAGAGAAGAGTGGCTAAAAAATGGTAAAAATAAAAATCCAGGTAGACTAAATGACCTAAGACATATTATTTATAAATCTGCAGATGAGAATAGTAGAAAATCTAAAATAAATTTAGGGCTAATGCTAAAAGAAGGCTTACTCAAAGAAAACATTGATGGAGAAGCATTGCTCTGGGCTTCAAGTAGACTCATAAAAAGATCTGAAAGTAGAAAAATTTTAATTGTAATTTCGGATGGAGCTCCAGTAGATGACTCTACTTTATCGGTAAACGAGAGTAATTATTTAGAAAAACATCTAAAAAGTACGATTATTGCAATTCAAGATAAAACAAATATAGAATTATTAGCTATAGGTATTGGACATGATGTAAAGCAGTACTACGATAAAGCTATTACCATTCATGACGTTGAAGAGTTAGGCGGAGCTATATTTAATAAACTTGAAAATTTATTTAATTAAAATTCAATAACATATTGGATTTATAGATATTAAAATTATTTTCATGTATTGATTTTCTAATTTCACTTAAAAAATTATTCATAAACCAAATATTATATATAGATAAAATAGTCATACCAAGAGTCTCATTACTTTTAAAAAGATGGTGAATATAAGCCTTAGAATAATCTCTACCTAGGTTAATTTTTGAATTTTCATCTAAGGGAGAATGGTCATTTTTGAAAAAAGAGTTATTTAAGTTAATACCCTTTTTTTTATTTTTAGATAGCATGACACCGTGTCTAGCAATTCTTGTTGGTGATACGCAGTCAAATGTATCAAATCCCCTAGATACACCCTCTAAAATGTCGTCTAGACCCCCTATTCCTAAAACATGCACAGGCTTTAAGCTATCAATTGCCAATGAACAAAAATCAAAAACTTCATACATTTGTTCTTTAGTTCCACCTAAAGAGCCACCAATCGAAAGACCATCAAAATCCATAGAGGAAATTTCTTCACATGCCTGTTTGCGTAAGTCCTCGTAAACACCTCCCTGAATAATTCCATATAATCTTTGGTTTCCCGCAGAACCCTTCTTGGCTATGTATTTACTATTATCTAATTTGAAGTTTTCTATACATCTTTTAGCCCATCGGTGGGTCATATGCATAGATTTTTCAGTATAATTTTTATCTACGTTATAAGGCGTACATTCATCCAAAACAAATATCAGGTCTGCGCCTAGATCTCTTTGGATATCTATTGATTTTTCAGGTGTTAATAAGATTCTATCACCATTTAGATAGTTTTTAAAAGAAGCACCCTCTTCTGCAATTTTCAGTAATGATTTATTTCTTCCGGTGAGATTTTTTCCTTTTATTTCCTCTGAAACTGAGCCATGACCAAGAGAAAATATTTGATAGCCACCACTATCGGTCATCATAGGACCATTCCAATTTGTAAATTTTTGCAATCCTCCTGACTTGGCAATAACTTCCGATCCTGGTTGCAACATTAAGTGATAAGTATTGGAAAGAATAATTTGCGTATTAGCTTCTATTAGACTTGAAGGCAAGACGCTTTTAACAGTTGCTTTAGTTCCACAAAATATAAATGCAGGGGTAAGAAGTTCTCCATGGTCAGTTTTGAGAGTTCCCAATCTTGCTTTAGAGTTTAGATCTTGACTTACGACTTCAAAAAAATTATTCACCTTTTTTAATAAAGTGTTTGGCTAAATAAATAATTGGAGTATCTAATAAACTCAAAATAATTCTTAAAAGATAGATACCTAAACCATATGAAATTAATAAATCAGCTATAGGAACAGGATTAGAGGAAAGTAAATTAAAAGCTAAAATACTAAATACTAAATTATCAATAAATTGTGAAATAAAAGTAGAAAAATTATTTCTAAACCACAACGCAGTTGTAAATTTTTTTTTTATAAAATCAAAAATAAATACATCTAACTTTTGACTAATAAAAAAAGCTGAAATACTTCCGACGATGATTGGAAACTGCGGTAAAAAAAGAGTTTGAATTGCGTTATGCATATCTAAACTCCAAGACCAATCAGGGTGAGCTTCTAAACTTACAGGTGCGTAAGATATTGTAAAAAACATCATTATTGTTGAAAATAAATAAGCCGAGATACCTATATAAATACATTTAGTTGCACTTTCTTTACCATAATATTCGCTGAGGATATCTGTACATAAAAATATGGATATAAATAAGATAGTTCCCAATGCCATCGGTTCAGGAAAAAAAGGAAATTCAATAACTTTAAGTACTTGTATATTTGCTAAAAAAATAGCCATTGCCACATAAACATAGATTCCAGTTTTTCCATAATATTTAAGAGCTAATAAAATACAAAAATAGCAGAATACTATTTGCATAAGCCAAATACTGATTACTGGGAAGCTATTAAGGTATAATGAAAAGTTTTGGAAAAAAGCTTCTAGCATTAATTAGCCAATGAGCTAATATTTTTTTCAATCAATTTTTTTATTTTAACAGCTTTATCTGTGAGTTTTCTAGTGCTCATTTTTTTTAAGAATGCATCTAGACTTCCGTACTTATCTACTGTTCTTAAAGTAGAGGCGGCTATTCTAAATCTAAAATTTTTATTTAAAACTTCACTTCTTAAAGTAACTTTATTCAAGTTAACCATAAATCTTCTTTTGGTTTTAATATTTGAATGACTGACGTTGTGGCCAGTCTGATGTATTTTACCTGTTAAATCGCAACTTCTAGACATGAGATGAGTTTATAATACACTTCAGTATTGAATACAATACTTTGATGTTAAAATTTTAGCATAAATTGACAATATTTTGGTTTAAATTTGCCTAAATACCACTTTATCTTCTCTAAATCCTTAACATCGGACCTATGGATGCCATTTTCAATAAAAAGTGAGTCAAAACCCTGATTCATAGCACCAAGAATATCGTGGTTAAAAGAATCTCCAATTGCTAAAACTTTTTTCGGTGATTTAATATTAAAAAAATCAATAATTTTTGAATAGATTGGCTCATATGGCTTGCCATATCGTAGGACAGTGCCCCCCATATCTTCGTAAAGTTGTGCTATTGTGCCTCCACACATTTCAAGGGTGCCCTTATCATCTACTTGAAAATCTGGGTTTGTACAAACTAAAGGAGTTTTAAGATCCATCATTATTTTTAAATCATCGGTGAAATCAAAAAGAGTGCTCCCAGATGGAATATCAGCAATTATTGAAAAATTAGCATTTTTAATATTTTTAACAGTTTTAAGATTGAACATTTTGACTTTTTCATCTGATAGAGACATTGGGAAACATTTTTCACCATATTTTTCAAAAACATCTTTAGCAAATGAATCAAATGCAATTTGACCACTAGTAATAGAATAATCATAAAGTTCATCATCTATTCCTAACATTCTTAAATTTTTAATTGAATAATTGGTCAATCTTGAAGAGTTTGAAACTAATATAATCTTTTTTTTAATTGATTTAAGTTTTTGAAGACAATTTTTAGCATCTTCAAAAACATTTAAGCCGTTGTGAAGAACTCCCCATTGATCAAATAAGAAATAATCATATTGATCGCATATAGATTTAATTGATGTAATTTTTTTCATGCATGAATTCCAATAATTTCTGAAATATTTTTATATCCCATTTCCTGAACAGTCTGAGACAGTTCTTTATTTAGTTTTTCAACATGATGAGGACCATTAAAAATGAAACTCGTATAAAGCTGAATGAGTGAGGCTCCATACTGCATTTTTTTAAGAACATCTTCGGCTGTAAAGACACCACCTACGCCAATTATTTTTATTTTTCCTGAAGTTAATGCATAAAAGTCTCTTATTAAATTATTAGATTTTTGTGAAAGTGGTTGCCCGCTCAAGCCGCCCTTTAATTCAATACCCTTTAAACTTTTATCAACTGTTGTATTAGTTAAAATTAAGCCATCTATATCATTCGCAAGAGCAATCAATGCGATA